>JAHIZV010000154.1 GCA_018814445.1 Verrucomicrobiota bacterium
GCTCCGGCCCGCGCCGCGCCGCGCGCCGCCGCCTGCTCAGCCAGTGCCGAGGTCTCATTGTGAACATACATCTGGGGGAGCGATGAGAGAAACGACTCGAACGCCTCCACCGAGGTCGCTGAACGGAACATCCTTGTGGCGATGTCGCCCTTGATCTGGTCCATCAGCGTAGAAAACATCTCATAGGCTTCGTGCTTATACTCAACCAGCGGATCCCGCTGACCGTACGCCCGCAGACCGACTCCCTGCCTCAAGGCATCCATATTGCGAAGATACTCCTGCCAATGCACGTCGATCGCCTGCAGGACGTTGTTACGCTCAATCGTCTTCAAGGCTTCCTGATTCTCGAGGGACGCCTTGACTTCGTACGCGCGTCTGACACGCTCGACCACCTTGTCCGTCAGCGCCTCAGAGTCTCCGGCCACGTCCTTGACTTCGGCCACTTTCAGCGCAATCGGAAATGTCGTGTCGGCCCACTCCACAAAGGCTTCCAATGCTTCTTCCGTCGGCTCCATCGCGGCGGACTCCGCCTGATCGGCAATGATATCTTCCACCATCCGGAAGAGTTGATCCCGGGGATTCTCGCTCGTCAGCGTCTCCGTGCGAAAACCGTAGATGATTTCCCTCTGGGTGTTCATCACGTCGTCGTACTCGAGCGTGCGTTTACGGATGGAGAAGTTCTGCTGTTCCACTCGGCGCTGTGCCGTTTCAATCGACCGGTTCAGCCAGGGATGTTCGAGTACCTGCCCTTCCTCGAGACCAAGCTTCTCCATGATGCCCGCTATGCGCTCGGACCCGAAAAGCCGCATTAGGTCGTCCTCGAGGGAAATGTAGAAACGCGACGAACCCGGATCGCCCTGCCGGGCGCTTCGCCCGCGGAGCTGACGGTCGATTCGCCGCGACTCGTGCCGCTCGGTTCCTATTACGTGAAGACCGCAGGGATCGTCCAGCAGAACACTGCGAAGAGTCTTCCCATCCACCTTGTCATCCAGCGACACCTGCGACGTAACCACATCGCGCGCGATGTGAATAACGCCCTGCCCGAGTTTGATATCCGTTCCGCGGCCGGCCATGTTTGTCGCGATAGTCACCGAACCGGGCTGACCCGCGCGAGCGACGATCTCGGCCTCGCGCAGGTGGTTTTTCGCATTGAGCACATTGTGAGGCACGTTCTGCCGCTTCAGCATTCTGCTCAGGAGTTCAGATGCTTCCACCGACACCGTACCCACAAGGATTGGCTGCTGCCGGTTGTGGCACTCCGTGATCTCTTCGATGATCGCGTTGTATTTCTCGCGCTGAGTCTTGTAGATGTAATCGTTGAGATCCACACGACGCACGGGACGGTTCGTCGGAATGACCATTACGTCCAGACCATAGATCTGATGGAACTCGTCGGCCTCGGTCTCCGCCGTTCCGGTCATACCCGAGAGCTTCTCGTACATACGGAAGTAGTTCTGAATCGTGATCGTGGCCAGCGTCTGCGTCTCGCGTTCGACCTTCACGCCTTCCTTCGCCTCGACCGCCTGGTGCAGTCCGTCGCTCCAGCGCCGCCCCGGCATGAGACGGCCCGTATATTCATCGACGATGATCACCTGGTTGTCCTGGATAACGTACGCGACGTCGCGTTCGTAGACGCAATACGCGCGAATCAACTGATCGACGGCATGGATCTTCTCACTGCGGGTGGCGAAGTCTTCCTGCAGTGCCTGCCGTTTCGCGATCTTCTGCTCGGGCGACATTTCCTCATCGCCGTCCAGCACCGACATCTCGCCAACAAGATCGGGGAGCATGTAGGCTTCCGGGTCGTTCGGGCTCAACGCTTCCGAGCCCTTCTCAGTCAGATTCGCGTCGTGCCCCTTCTCGTCGATCGTAAAAAACAGCTCTTCGCGGAGAGCGCGCGACTGCTCCTTCCGCATATCCGTCAACATAGCAGAGTCAATCTTCTCGAGCAGACGGCGGTTTCCCGGTTCCTCCAGCATATGAAGAAGCTGCCGGTGCTTCGGCATGCCCTGATGAACCTGGTACAGCTTGAGTTGCGCCTCATCCTCCTGCCCGTCTTCGATCAGTTTCTTCGCTTCCTGCACCAGCCGGTTACAGAGCTCACGCTGACGTCTCACCAGCCGCTCCACCGCGGGCCGCTCCTCCACGTACTGCTTTGTCGAGTAGGGAGCCGGACCTGAGATGATCAAAGGCGTGCGCGCTTCATCGATCAGGATGCTGTCAATCTCATCGATGACCGCATAGTGGTATCCGCGCTGAACCCGATCGGTCGGCCGATACGTCATATTGTCGCGCAGGTAGTCGAAGCCGAACTCACTGTTCGTCCCGTAGGTGATGTCCTTCTCGTACTCGCCCCGCCGCTCCTCAGGGTCCATGTCGTTCTGCAGACATCCTACGGTCAGACCAAGATATTCGTAGACAAGTCCCATCCAGCGCGCATCGCGATGCGCGAGGAAGTCGTTTGTCGTCACGACGTGAACGCCTTTGCCTGTGAGCGCATTCAGGTAGACCGGCATCGTCGCGACGAGCGTCTTACCCTCACCCGTCGCCATTTCCGCGATCATGCCCTGATGGAGAGCAATACCTCCGACGATCTGAACGTCGTACGGGATCATCTCCCAGACCACTTCGCCGCCGGGAATCTCCGCCTGCGAACCCATCAGCCGGCGGCAGGCATTCTTCACGACGGCATAAGCCTCGCACATCAGGTCATCGACGGTCTCACCGGCGGCCAGACGCTGCTTGAACTCGCCTGTCTTCGCTTTCAGTTCAGTTTCGGACCGTGCCTGATACTGAAGTTCAAACTCATTGACGCGGTCCACGATCGGGCCCATGCGCTTGACGTCGCGCTCGTTCTTCGTGCCCAGAATCTTCTTTAAAATCCATTGCATAGAAACACTCTCACACATCCAAAATTCGGGAATCCGCAAAGGTATGCTTTATGAATGTCCAATGCAAGAAGACGTGGGGCCCATCTCACTATACGGGAGGGGCATTCTCCCGAGTGCGCGCAGGGAACCTAATGCCGGGGCATGCGCAACCACCCTTTTTCCCGCAGGATGTCTGCCAGGTATCCCGCGAGTGCCGCGTGCCCGTCCGGGTTGGGGTGAGGATGATAGATACCATACTCGTCCGGGTACGTTCCTTCCGGGATCTCCCTCAACGTGTTGAAGCTGGCTATCCCGATCTCACTGCAAACGCCGGCAATGTCGTCGTTCATCGGGCCGAAGATGAGAATGTTGAAGTCATGCTCGCGGCCCAGGCGCGCGAGTTTTTCGAGGCTTCTCCGAACGCCCTCCAACCCCTCGCCCTCAAGGACTTCCGGATCGATCAGATCGTAGCTGACGCGGCGCCGGTCCTGCACGTCGGGAAGAACGAGGCGCCGGTATTTCGGCCGGTTGAAGATCAGGGCGGATAAGTAGGAAACGTTCTTCTCGTCGTAGAACTTCTGCGGCGCGACGAATCCCGGCAGAGCGAAATCATTCTCGCACCACCCCACCACAACGATGTCGGGATTACAGGCAAGGCCCTTCGCGATCAGGGCATCCACCTCCTGCTGGGTGTTGTAGCCGGGCACAGCCATGTTCAGGACTTCATAGAGAATCCCATCCGCATTCCGGTTGAGACGCTCTTCGAGCACCGCCAGGTAGTTCTCATCCTGCTCGACACCCCATCCGAACATTCCGGAATCGCCCAGGCCGATGATGCGGACACTCGACGGGAGACGTTCCACCGGGTACTCCTTCCGCTCCCTCATGCCGGCCGCGTTCTGTTTCAGTTCATGCCCGCCAAAATCCATTTCAAGGTCCGGGATCAACTCGTAGATCAGTTTCTTGTTCGGGCTGAGGCGTGTGATCGCGGCAAGGGGATGAGAGCTTCTCGCCCGGATTGGAACTCCGTCCTCGTAGGCCTGTTTCAACCGTTCCAGCGTGTTCAAGCCCTGTGAGTGGCGCAGGTAAGCGCGCAGAACCAGTTCCGCGGCAAAGAGGGACGTTCCGAGGCTCAGGGACAACAGGACAAGACGCTTGAGCAGGTTCATCCACTCATCGCGCGCGCCGGCGAATCCCGTCCTGACGGCGAACCACCCCAGAAAAGCTGCGACTCCCAGTGCGAGACGGGGCATCGGATTCTTCGCATCGAAAGACAGGAACTCCCAGCGACCGCCCTTCAACGCGATCATGAGTACAATGAAGAAGGAGAAAACACTCACCAACAGCAGGAGGCCCGCGACAAGTCTACGGAAGAAACTCACCTCTGCGTGTTTCATGCGTCCATGTCGCTGAACCGGCATACACGATCCCGGCCGTTTTCTTTGGCGTTATAGAGAGCTTTGTCTGCCGCGGCGATCAACGCATTCCTGTCCTTCGCGTCCGCCGGATATGACGCCGTTCCAAGACTGATGGTTATCTTCTTCAACGGCTGGCTGTCCTGTGCGCCCTCGAAGTGTTTCGCAGCGATCTTAGCCCGGAGCCTCTCGGCGACCCCGAGAGCTATACCGCTGTCAGCCAGGGGAAGAAGAAATGCGAACTCTTCGCCGCCGTATCGGTACGGGCCCTCGCCGGGCCTGGCCACTTCGCTGAACATGCCCGCCAACGCCTTCAGAAGTTCATCGCCGGCTTGATGACCATGGCTGTCGTTATACGATTTGAACCAATCCACGTCCACAAGCACGAGCGACAACGGCTCCCGGTCACACTCCGCTTCTGCCAGCCGGGCCACGATATCTACGTCGAACTTCCTCCGGTTGAAAGAACCGGTCAGACCGTCCCGCGTAGCGTGATCCTGCACTTCGGCATACGCAAACGATCTCTCCACGGCGATGGCTATCTCTTTGGCGAGAAGTCCTGCAAGATCGACATCGGCTTGATCGAAGGCATCCTTCTTTGCAGAATCGAGATGGATGATGCCGACCACCTTGTCTTCGACTTTGATCGGCACGCAAATCAGAGAGGCCATGCTGCAACCCGCGGGCACACAGCCTGCCGCAGGACTGTTGGGGACGTCTCCCGTGAAGATAGCCTCCTGCGTGCATACAATATGATCAATCGCGGGCATGCCGGCATCAAACTCCGCGTGTCCGAACATATCCGAGAACCCGCTCTCGGCCAAAACGCACGCCTTGTCATCGCGCAGAAGGAGGATCGCGCAACCGTCACAACCGACGATACTCACTAACTCGCGAACAACAACACGCCCGATTTCTTCGAGCTCAAGACTTGTTCCAATACAGTGATGTATTGTGATAATTGCATTCAGTCGCTGCGTTTCTCTGGTCTCAGTTCCGCTGTTCATTGCATTCTCCTGAAGGACAAGTACACACCCGTCGGGGAATTGCGCATATTGTAGTTGATAACAGGAATGAGGTCGAGCGCGGAGAAGAAGAACAATCTCACCGGCAGCCTGTTTCTCGCGCGTCATCCGGAAACGGCGGGAAGGAAGAATACGAATAGGATCTGCGAAGAACGGCCCGTTGCAGCGCCGTTCCTGCCCGCACTCTCCCGATCGCCGATCCGAAGGAACCCGTTCTGACACAGGCCCGCACCGACACCCCATCATCTACCGCACGCATGATCAGCCTGCTGGGCTCTCATATACGCAGGGACGAGTAAGCAGGTGGAGTAAGTGGGCCGTTTAAGAACGGGTTTAAGTGTGGAGATGCACGACGCTCACAGTTGAACGAGTTCTTACTCGCCTTCTTAAACGGATTCACTTGGACGGCGTGACGCGACGTGGCGATCCAGACTCAGTACGTTAGAGAGGAATTAGACTGCGAATCCGAACTGCAACGACTGGATTGCTTCGCAGACTCGCACTGACGGCATCCGGCGAGATCATGCGTCTGTCCAACCTATTTGGGGTAGGTGTAGGTCTCGCCCAGATGATTGAGCAGGAGGAGTTTGCCGTCTTTTTCGCCGACGACGTAGTCGGGTGACACCGGCACTTTCCCTCCTCCGCCGGGGGCATCTATGACGTATGTGGGCACGGCGTAGCCGGTCGTGTGTCCGTGCAGTCCCTTAATAATGTCCAGACCTGCCTGCACGGGGGTGCGGAAGTGGGAGCTTCCGGTGATCAGATCGCACTGCAGAAGGTAGTACGGCTTCACCCGGAAACGCAGGAGCGTATGCATCAGTGTTCGCATCGTTTCGAGATCGTCGTTCACCCCTTTCAGGAGAACGGTCTGACTGCACAGCGGGATACCGGCATCGGCGAGCAACGCACAGGCATCCTCGGTCTCGGACGTGCATTCGTTCGGATGCGTGAAATGGACACTCATCCACAGAGGATGATACTTCCGTAGCATGTCGCACAGCTCGGGGGTGATCCGCTGAGGAAGGACGGCGGGGATTTTCGTTCCAATGCGAATGATCTCGATATGCTCGATGCCGTGGAGCCGGCCCAGAAGCCAGTCGAGTTTGTCATCGGCGATGGTCAGCGGATCACCGCCCGAGATCAGCACGTCGCGGATCCCGGGATGCGACTCGATGTATTGCAGTCCGTTTCCCCACCGCTCCCGGGATGCGGAATGCCCGCCCGAACCAACGAGGCGCGCGCGAGTGCAGTAACGGCAGTACGTCGCACAGAAATCGGTCGCCAGAAACAGGACCTTATCTTTGTATGTATGCACAATGCCGGGAACTGGACTGTGGGTCTGCTCTCCCAGCGGGTCATCCGACTCCCCTTCCCCCGCGACAAATTCCTGCATCACCGGAATCATCGTCCGCCTCAGAGGATCGCTCGAATCGTCCTTCGGAATGAGAGAGGCATAATAAGGAGTCACGCTTACCGGCAGATGTCCGTTCGGCTTGTCGAGTGCGGCGATCTCGTCCGCAGTCAGGTCGAATACTTGACCGAGATCATCCTTCGACTTCAGAGCGTTGCGCATCTGCCAGCGCCAATCACTCCAGTCTTCATCGGAAACGCCGGGAAAGTATGCCGCGCGGAAAGACATGGCTTAGTTCAGTCTGAAGTTCCTGTGCGCCATCGCGGCAATCGTTTCACCGATGCTGATCGACGAGGTCGCGGCGGGTGACGGAGCGTTAAGAACATGAATCATGTTCGCGTCTTCGACGATCCTGAAATCATCGATTAGTTTTCCGTCCGGTCCCAGCGCCTGCGCCCGTACACCTGCGCCGCACCGGGTAACATCGTCAAAGCCGACTTCCGGCACCAGGCCCTGGAGCGCTCTCACGAATGCTTTCTTGCTCAAAGAGCGATGAACTTCGGCGAACCCCGTGTTCCAGAACTTCGCCGCCATCTTCCAGAAGCCCCCGTATGTCGCGTAGGTCAGCATGTCATTGAGCGAGATGTCCCGCCACGAATATCCTTCCCGCTTGAGGGCGAGGACCGCATTGGGGCCGGCTTCGATCCCTCCTCCGATCATACGTGTGAAGTGTACGCCAAGGAACGGGAATCTGGGATCGGGAACGGGATAGATCAGATGTTTGACCAGGTACCGCTTCTCTTCGGTCAGTTCATAGTACTCACCGCGGAACGGAACGATCTGAACGCCGGGATCGGACCCGCATAAACGCGCAATGCGGTCACACTGCAGACCGGCGCAGTTGATGATGTTCTTTGCGCGAATCTCGCGTCCCTCCGACCAGACGACGAAATCGGAGCTGTCCCTCCCGAAACCCGCCTGCGCGGCCGTAGCCGCTCCGGCGCGCCGAAGGCCCGACACCCGAAACCCGAACACCGTCTCTCCCCCCCTCGCCCTGACATCCCCGGCGAACGCTTCCGTCACAGCAGTGAAATCCATTATCCCGGTTTCACGAACGAGCAGTGCGTCTACACAGGCAACGTGAGGCTCCCGTTCGCGTGCTTCCTCCGCGCTCATCCGCTTCATTCCCTGCAAACCGTTCGCCCGGCCACGTTTTTCCAACTCGTCCAACCGGGGAATCTCCTCCGGGGAAGTGGCCACCACGATCTTCCCGCACCTGTCATACGGAATGCCCTTCTCCTCACAGTAGGCGTAGAGCGCGTCTCGACCACTGACGCAGTTCCGGGCCTTCAGAGATCCCGGCTTGTAGTAGAGGCCCGAATGAATGACCCCGCTGTTGTTGCCGGTCTGATGAGCGGCCAGCCGGTCTTCCGCCTCAAGGACCACAAGCCTGCAGTTTTGGCCGGAAAGGATCGCCCGGGCCGTCGATACGCCCACAATCCCGCCGCCGATTACCGCTATGTCGTACACTTCACGTGACACAGATTCGCTCCCTCCTGTATAGAGTCGATACGTTAGTACCTAAACGTCAGACCGGCAATACCTATGCAATGCGGCGCGGCTCGCTCTCGATTCCCCGCCGGCGACACACATCATCGACTGTGAACAAAGGAAAACCTCGGATTTGAGGACATACAAAGTTGCCAATACCACCAGGAAGCGTAGACTCTCCCAACATTTTTCGAGGAAAAGCATGTTTGACGAGCAGAAGAAGCTGGTCGCGGACGAAACCGTGACAGAAGTACTCCCGGCAGGAGATATTCCGCCGGAGGGTCCGGCTATGCATCAGCTCGTCGAGAACTTCCACGCGATCATCCGCGACCGCGGGATCTATTATCCCGTGGCATACCGGTTCCTGCGGGAAATGGGCCGGGGACGGCAGGGAAGAGTCTTTCTCGGCCTTCGTCAGGGCGCTCGCGGCTGTATCACGCGCCATGCAATTAAGATATTCGATCCCTCCATCTATCCCAGCACCGAGAAATACTGGACCGATATGGGGCGTATTGCATCGCAAACATCGATCATGCAGACCCTCAAGAGCCCGAATCTTGTCTCCCGGGACATTTATGACGAGGCGAACGGTATCGGCTATCTTCAGATGGAAGCGATTGACGGCATTGACCTGCGCGCCCTGATCAACGGCTACCATCTCGAGGTGGTCAAGGGGAGAAGTTCAAAACGCGAGTGGTCCCGATTTACAGATGTCATTTTCCGGTTGGACAACGGGAATGTCTCGATTCAGCCGGGCATCGCTCTTTATGTCATGCGTCAGGTTCTTCGCGGACTGGAAACACTTCATGAGACCGGTTTTGTCCACAGCGACATCAAGCCCGGGAACATCATGATCGATCCGCTGGGCTATATTAAGATCATTGACTTCGGACGTGCCGTACGGCCCCACGAACACATGACGTTCCTTTTTGGCAGTCCTGTCTACATGGCCCCGGAGACGCACCGGCGGCGCCCCAGCCTGATTCAGTCAGACCTTTACAGTATCGGACTTGTCGGACTTGAAATGCTCCTCGGAAAACCACTGATGGGTATGGAGAGGAACAGCGAGGAAGACCTTCTTAACTTCAAACTGTCCCTGCCGGACCGGCTTCCCGATCTCCTGCCCGCGCATGTCCTGAAGAATGCTGAATTGGTCGAAGTACTGCGGCGGTTTGTCGAGCCTGACCCCTCAAAACGCTACGCAAGCGCCGAGGACGCCGAGGTGGGCGATGAAAGCCTCCTCACCGTGCATAAGCAGTTGGCCAAAGTCGGCAAAGACGCCGAGTACGGACGGGAACTGCAGCACTATGTTGAGAAAATACTTGGCCCGAAGAAGGGCGACCTAGATACTGACCTCTTACCGAGATAACAAGAAGGAGCAGAAAATGAAGATATTGCACGTATTTGCGAACCCGAAGCCGACGGAAGAATCGGCATCAAAACAGCTCGCAGCGGCCTTTTTCGGCAAACTCGTTGAAATGAATCCTGACGTGGAGATCGAAAATGTAGACCTCTACGACGATCCACCGCCGTTTCTCAGCTATGAAACCTACTGCGCGTTCTGGTATCCGGTCATGATTGAGGGTTACACCACGACCGACAAAGACGATGAAGCAATGGCCTACGCAAAGAAGCACGCGGAAATCTTCAACTCGGCCGATGTACTGGTCATTCGACTCCGATGTGGAACTTCTCGATGCCGGGCATTCTGAAGGCCTGGATCGACCAGGTTGTCTCCCCGGGCCACACCTTCGAGACGTCCAGCGAAGGCACCAAGCCCCTCCACCGTATCCGCAAAGTAGTCCTTCTCGTCGCCTCGGGCGGCGTCTATAAAGAAGGCGATCCCCGCGATACGCTCTCAACCGCCATCGAGAACGCGTTCTCTTTCATCGATATCAACGACGTGAGCCTCGCATGGGCCGATGGACAGAATTCTATGTACTTCTCCGACTTTGACCAGCGCAAGGCCTTCGCCATCGAGGCCGCACAGGAACTGGCGGAAGAAGTCGCGGAAATCGAAGTTCCGTACTAAGCCGGAACAGACAACTCGCACCTATCAACAAGCAACGCTCAACTGGGCGTTGCTTGTTTTATCTTGGCTTATTCGCCTCTCACGATTTGAAGATGACCTTCCTCTCCCTGGGGAGAGGGAGAATTGGGCTGCAGACCACCAAGCTAAAAGTGCTGACTGAGACTTCCAATGCTTGGAACTTTCTGCGACAAAAGTTCCAAGGCTTGGAAGTTTCTGAGACAGATTTTCCGAACCTTGGAAGTTTTCGGATGCGCCATGACAGGATTCTTCATAACGGGAACGGACACCGGGATCGGCAAGACGGTCGTCGCAGGCAGTCTTCTGTCTGCACTGCGCGCTGAAGGTATTGATGCGGTTCCGATGAAACCGGTCCAGACCGGATGCGAGACCCGCGACGGTCAACTCATCGCGCCCGACATCGAAGTGTGTCTGTCGGCGGCAGGCCTGGAGGTCACCCCCGAAGAGATGGCGGACATGGTTCCCTACTCCTTCGAACCCGCCTGCTCCCCTCACCTCGCCGCGGAATTCGCCGGAACCGTCATCGACTTGTCAGTCATCAAGGATGCGTTCGACCGCCTGTCAGCCCGCCACGATTCCGTCGTCGTAGAAGGAGCCGGCGGAGTGCTTGTTCCTCTCACGCGTACGGGCACGATGCTTGATCTCATGAAACTGCTCGACCTCCCCGTCATACTGACCGCCCGCCCCTCCCTCGGCACACTGAATCACACCCTTCTTTCGCTCGCCGCACTTCGCGACTCGGGCATCGAGGTGCTCGGCGTGGTGTTAGTACACACGTCGCCGGACGGCGACCGGTTAGTCGAAGACGACAACCGGAAGACTATCGAACAAATGGGCCGTATCAGGATCCTGGGTGAGATTCCCTATTCGGATAGAGCAGTGCCGCTCGCCGCGGATATATGGAAGAAGTGGATAGAAACACTCTATCCCGCACGATCAGATTCCCAATCATCATCTTAATCGTAGTCCTAATCTCCGAATCTCAGGACTGCCGGATCGATTACGATAAGGATTACGAGTAGGATTAGGAGCACTAAAGAGAGAAGATCTGAATGGACTACATCTGGCATCCATACACCAAGCATTCCGACGCGGAACGCGGAGACCTTCCGGTCATGGTTCGCGGAGAAGGCGTGTATCTCTTTGACGCGGAAGGCCGGGGCTATGTCGACTTGACCTCTTCATGGTGGTCATGCGCTCTCGGGCATTCTCACCCCCGCATCACCGCGGCTATCAAAAGACAGGCCGACCTTCTTCACCACTCGATTCTCGGCAACATGTCGCACGAACCCGCACTCGAACTCGCTGAGATGATCGTGAAGCTGATGCCCGACGATCGGCGACATGTGCATTTCGCCAGTGACGGGGCCAGCGCCGTGGAGGCGGCGCTGAAAATTGCGATCCAATACTGGCAGAACCGAAAGGTCGAAGGCCGGATGAAGTTCGCGTCACTCCGTGAGGCTTATCACGGTGACACGCTCGGAACAGTGTCGCTCGGATATATCGAGGCCTTTCATCATCCTTTCAGAGACGTTCTTAATCGCGCGTTCAGCATTCCCGTCCCTCCGTATGACTCCTCGCCGGATGACGCCCTTGCGCAAGCGCGGCATCTTTTCGAAGAGTCCGGTCATGAACTCGCGGCACTTGTGGTCGAGCCCCTCTGTCAGGGCGCCGCGGGCATGCGCATCTACTCAGCCGACTTCCTGCGAAGTCTGGATTCCATGTGTCGAGAATACGGCGTACTGCTGATCGCGGACGAGATCGCAACGGGCTTCGGCCGCACAGGAAAGATGTTCGCGTTTGAATACGCGGGAATAGACCCCGATATCGTCTGCCTCGGCAAAGCTCTCTCAGCCGGAGCCCTCCCGATCAGCGCTACGGTCGTCAAGGACTCGATCTACGAGACGTTCTCTGATGCAGGCGATGACCATACTTTCTATCACGGTCACACCTTTGCCGGAAACCCACTCGCCTGCGCCGCGGCGATCGAAGCCCAGAAGATCTACGCGGAGGAATCCATTGCGGCGAAAGCCGCCATCCTGGGGTCCATGATGCAGGAGAGAGTCATGCCGCTCGAAGCCGCGGAAGCGGTTGGCAACGTCCGCTGCCTCGGAATGATCGCCGCGATCGAGCTGGCCGGCGAAGGGGCTTCCGCTGACGCTCGCCGCATCCGCGACGAACTCCTGAAGAAAGGATATCTGATCCGCCCCCTCGGCCCCGTCATCTACCTCATGCCGCCGCTCAACACACCGCCGGAGATTCTGGAAGAAGCGATTGGGGATCTCAAGTCAGCCATCTAGGATGATGCCCTAAGAAAGCCTATGAGCGCTCACTTCGTTCGGGCCTTGTCCTACGGGCGCACAAAGCGCACCCTACGAAACAAAGACGCTTCACCAAAGGACATGACAAGAGATCGACGCATTGTAATGTTGCAGAGACGCGGGCGGAACGTCCGCCACCTGTTCTCACTTGCCGCAGTCGGATTGCTGACTGCGATGATCGCGGGTTGTGCCATGCCGCGGTACACAATAAGTCTCGACGACGTTATTGAACAGGAAGGAATGCGCCATCGCACCCGCTACGGGTATCGATGCACGGCAGGTGCTCATCGTGGCGCATCTGAACGACATCGGGAGAATACCATGGCGGCTCTGAAGGCCGCCGATGCAGACAGCAAGTATGCATTCGTCGAGTTTGACGTTCAGTACTCGAAAGACGGTACGATCGTTGTCTTTCATGACAAACGGATGCTCAGACAGTTTGGGAGCCTGAAAGCAATAGGCAATACGACGTTTGCCCAACTGTCGGACATTGCCGGTGGGGACATCGCCGCCTATGGGGATGCAATGGATGTTCTAACACAGAAGCTCATTATCGAAATCAAGTCGCAAGGGGATATTCACGAAGACGCACGACTGGTCGATCAAATCGTAGCCGATATTCGAACCCGCAAGCGCCACAATGACGTCATGATAAGCTCCATTTCCAGCGAGGTAGTCGAGTATGTAAATCGGAAGTATCCCGAAATACCAACCGGCCAGGTATTCTGGCTGACGTCATCAACATATCTACACATCGACAGTTTGACGGAAGCCTTGTACGAAAATATCCGTTCCACTCAGGCAGACTATATCATGCTGCATATTGCCAACCTGCGAAACATAGAGGACCTGCTCAGACTGAAGCCGAGGAAGAAGACGATTGTGTTCTGGGACTTCGACGAAACCATGTATCTTGTGCACAAGGATCTCTCCGACCGAATGTGTGGCGATTCCGGCTGTAAGACATTCTGTCAGTTCTTGCGATATGAACTGATGTCGCCATTCTACCGGTTCACACCCGGGAAGTAACCGGTCATGGAATCAACGATGGTGACACATGGGATTGGAGTCAGGTCTCACATCGTCTAATCAAGGCAATACGGATCCAGAAACGAATTCGCCGAACAATGCAATTCCAGGACGACCTGGAGTTTCGCGCGCCGGGATACCGTTGCTCGAACCCCAAGTCGCTTGAATTGCCGCGTTCGGCTAATAAGACATCGAGATGACCGCTAACATCGCATATATCGTCTTCGCACTTCTCCTTCTTTTTGTCGGCGCGGAGGGTCTTGTCAGAGGCAGTGCGTCGCTCGCCCTTCGAGCGGGTCTCAGTCGCCTCATGGTGGGGCTCACCATTGTTGCGTTCGGAACCAGCGCGCCGGAGCTCCTGGTAAGCGTGAAGACGGCTCTGTCTCACCAAGGCGATATCGCGGTCGGCAACGTGATTGGGTCCAACTCCTTCAATATCGGCATCATCCTCGGTCTCACCGCATTGCTATGTCCGATCCCAGTCGACCGGCAAATCATCAAACTTGATGCGCCGATTGCCCTGGGCGTTGCGCTAGCCTTGCCGCTACTCCTGTTGAATCACATCCTTGGGCGTGTCGAGGGATTCCTGCTCTTGGCGGGAATCGTCGCCTACACGTGGCTGAGTGTCATCCTGGGGCGCAGAAGCAACGTGACGGATGAGAGCGATGTATCCGTCCCGTCGGTTTCTCGGCACTGGGGTGTCGACGTTGTGCGCATTGTTGGCGGACTCGTTGTCCTCGTGATTGGATCGAGCGTCCTCATCGAGCATTCCGTCTTGCTGGCAAAGGCGCTGGGCATGAGCGAGGCCGTAATCGGTCTAACAATCATCGCAGCCGGAACCAGCATGCCTGAACTGGCAACGTCCCTGGTTGCCGCAGTTCGCAGGGAGCCAGATATCGCCGTGGGGAACGTCGTGGGATCGAACATCTTCAACGTCCTCGCCATATTGGGCGTGGCCTCCACGGTCTCGCCGCTTCAAGCGCCGGGAATCTTAGCTGTAGACTATGGTGTGATGATATTCTTCTCGGTACTACTAATTCCCTTGCTCTATACCGGACGGATGCTTCACCGACTTGAGGGGGCGTTGCTGCTTGGACTCTACGGACTTTACCTGTTCATTCTGTGGCCGAACTGAAGAGCCGAATCGGGTAGCCGGGAGTGATTAGCCCAAGTTTCTTATTCGTCGGTGTAAGTAGTTGTGCTGCAACGATCGGGTTTTCTGTGGCATTAGTGCCATTCGTGTAGTGCCATTCGCCATTCGTCTTGCCATTTCCATTCGTTCCATTCGTGCCTGACCACAGGACCACAGGTTTTCCATTCTTCATTCGTGCCTGACCACAGTTCATTCGTGTTCATTCGTGGGTTCATTCGTGCCTGTTTCATTCGTGCCTGACCACAGGTTTTCTTAGGGCGTCAACGACTTACGACAGCGAAATCGTAGATATCGGCTCTTAGCTTTCTTTTTTGATGCCCATTTCGCGCTTTAAGGAAATGGCTGGCTTCTTTACTGTCCTCCGATGCCGCGCGGTAAGAGATATATAGTCCCCGGTTACACCTATCATGTGACACATCGCTGTCATAACCGTGCCTTCTTGCTGGAATTCAAGAAGGA
>JAHIZV010000155.1 GCA_018814445.1 Verrucomicrobiota bacterium
CATCCCAGAAAATATGCCCTCTGTACGCCTCGCCATGCAGGCCGCGCGCAGGAATACCGACATCAAGTGCGGCCGTGTGGGGCGACGCCGTCACCATGCTGTGATAGAGATGCAGCCGGAGCAGTTTCTGCGAAAGCTCATCACCCTCAACCGCGATATCGATCCTGCCCCAGATGTCAGCCCATGCAGCCTCGCTGTCGGCAACGATCTCATCGAAAGTGGTCACAGATTCAACGGCGGCTTGCGCTCCCTCAAGAGAATCTCCGCCCTCAGGGTCAAGCGACGTGCGAATGCCAACGACCTTCTCGACCATCACAACGTTTCCCTCGCCCACATCGACAGCAAATTCGGTGAGAACCGCACCGGGTTTCTCATCGCTCTTAAACTCAGGAGAGATGGCGTTCCCATCCTGCGTCACGCTGAGTCGTGCGACCTCGGCGATCTGAATACCGGACTGGTTCGTCCGTACAACGATGTGACTGACCGCCCCCTCGCCCCCCGACTTCTCCGGCTCCAGATGCCTGGAACTGAGATCACGGTAGCGCGCGACGTTGGCGTTGATGATGTCACCATCCAAACCTGAACGGAAAACGATCTGACCAGAGTAGTTGAGCGGCTTGACCGAGTAGCTCAGCGCGGCGACATGCGGATTAGCCATACTGGCCGTCCGCCTGGAAATGACTTCCGTCTCTCTGCCTGCTTCGTCGCGGACCACGACACGCCTGTCCAGCACTCCGTTGTGAAGATTCAGTGTGCGGGAAATCTCTACGAGCTCAGCCCTGTTAAGGTCCAGCCACTCGCCGCCCTCAATCTTGAAAGTCAGCGGCAGCCAGTTGGGACAATTCACAAAGTCTTCGTTGAAGACGGAGCGACCACCAGCTTGAGACTCGAGACGATTATACACGCCGGCAATGTAGGTGCCCGGGTAGTTGACCTCGCCCGCATCGCATTCCTCGAGGCAGCCACGTGTGCCAAAGACGCCGTTTCCGACCGCCAGGAGGGCCTCGCGCGCGCCTTCCTTTTCAGCCTCGTAGGTGTCGTAAGAGAGTTGCCAGCTATCGTTACTCATTCCTCTTCCCTTTCGCCATCAGCTCTTCAACCTCTTCGACGCTGGTTTCACTGATATCAGTCACGACGAAGTCAGCCCCGTTAGCCAGCAGTTCGTCCGCGTTGTCCTCGCGCGCAATGCCGAGCACCAATCCAAAATTACCGTTCCGCCCGGCTTGCACACCCGAGACGGCATCTTCCACAACGACGGAGTTTGCGTATGAGCAACCCAGGTTGTCACAGGCAACCGTGAAGATATCGGCTTCCGGTTTTCCATGCAGGCCCAGCTCTGCCGATACGACGCCATCAACTCTCGTTTCAAAGAGATCGATGAGATTCGTCGATACAAGGATGGTTTCGCAGTTCTTACTGGACGACGCCACGCCGATGCGCACGCCTTTCTTTTTGAGGTCCTTGATGAAGCCAACTGTGGACTCGAATACCTCGGCTCCGCCGTGATCGATGATCTCATTGAAGAGCTGGTTCTTTCTGTTCCCTATTCCGCAGGCCGTTTCCTTCGATGGCTCATCGCTCGGATCGCCGAAAGGTATTTGGATGCCGCGTGACGCGAGAAAATCTGCAACGCCTTTGTAACGGGGCTTCCCATCGACATGAGGAAGGTAGTCACCTTCGTGCGTGAACTCGCGAAACTCTTCACCGTCCCGCTTTTCGCGCAGGCGCAGGTATTCATCGAAGCTTTGTTTCCATGCCCGACTGTGAACCGAGGCCGTCGCGGTGATAACGCCGTCCATATCAAAAATCACGGCTTCAATGCTGCATTGTGACATAGCAAATACTCCTTCTCTGCTTTCAGATTCCAGTTTTCAATCAGAGCAACATGCGATCCAGCGGCAAGAGTAGGAAGGCATTAAAACGCCGCCGCGTCCAGCGGCTTCAACGGCCTGACCAAGCAGATCGTTTCCTGCCTCGCTGAGATTCAAACCCGGAACGACCGCCGACACTTCACTGTCCGACAGGTTCTGAAGTACGCACACCTTGTCGTCTTCACACTCCCTGATGTAGGCGAGAACCTCCTTTGCGCCGGCATCGACCCACTGAAGTGAACCTCGCCCGAAGGCCGGATGCTGTTTGCGGGTATGCACGAGGTTTCTGGCTATTGCATTCACTTTTGACTCGAACGAGTCGGGATCGCTCAAAGCCTTTTCCACCTGATCCCAATCCACTTTCCCGCGCACGAAGAATCGCGAATCGCCGTAGCCGATCTTCTGTTTCATTTCGGCGAAGTAGGCCTCATCGTTCGTGCGCCCGAATTCATCGCCGTAATAGATGATGGGTGTGCCCGGCAGTGTCAGCATGATCGAGTAGGCCAGTCCGATGCGTCGCGGGTCGCGCTCCAGGAGGTCGGCAAGCCTTGCCGAGATGCCCTCACCTTCGCGGAAGATCCACTCCGGCTTCAGGAGGTAGTGATCGTTCATGAATACACGCTCGTTCTCGCTGACCATTTCAAGCGTCAGCTCGTCGTGACACCGCAGGAACGTGAACCACTGACATGACTCGGGAATAGGCGGCGTGAATTTGTGGTCGAGCATTTCCATAATCGGCCAGCGATCATGCGCGGCCATGGAAATGAAAATGCGGGGCATAAGCGGAAAATGATATCCCGCATGACACTCATCCTCGTTTCCGAAGTACTCAACCACATCATGCGGAGGCTGACAGGCCTCCGCCAGCATCAGCAGGCCGGGCTTCACGTAGTCGAGCATCGCACGGTAGAACTTCACAATCGTGTGCGCCTTCGGAAGATTTTCACATCCCGTCCCGTCCTCTTTCCAGACGAAGGGGATCGCATCAGCCCGAAAACCGTCGACCCCCTGCCCCAGCCAATACAGCAGGTGCCGCGACATACCGATAAGCACATTCGGGTTGCGGTAGTTCAGGTCGGGCTGAAACTCGTAGAACCGGTGGAAGAAATACTGATCGCCGCATTTCTCCCAGTTGCTCGGGCACAGGCCTTTGAAGAGAAGCCGGGCGTCCTTGTATTTGTCGACCGTATCGCTCCAGATGTAGTAGTCGCGGTAAGGATTATCTTTCGATTTTCTGGCCTCCGCGAACCACTCGTGCTCCTCTGAAGTGTGGTTGAGCGCGATATCAAAAATCACACGCAGGCCACGGCTGTGCGCCTCATCCAGAAAATGTCGGAAGGCGGCAACCTGTTCCTCGTCTGAGGCCCCATCGGGGAGGCCGAGCAGCTCCTCCCGCACACGGTCGTACCTCCGTATGTCGAAGCCGACGTCTTTCATCGGCGAGTCAAGAATGGGAAGCAGCCAGAGGCACGTCGCACCGAGATCCTTCAGGTAATCAAGCTTCTCAATAAGGCCCGGAAAATCCTTGTTGAAAAGGTCAACATAAAGCGAGTAGACGACGGCATCCTTGTACCACATCGGATCCTTCACCGACGTGGTCTGTTCCGCTTTCCGCGTATTGAGTTCTTCCAGAAAACCGGCCAGCAGTTTGTCGTGCTCAGCGCCGTAGAGTTCCGCCCAGCAGTTTCTCAGCATGTGCTCCTGTGAAGTCATGATCGTACTCTTCAGCCCTGTT
The DNA here is from genome assembly GCA_018814445.1 of Verrucomicrobiota bacterium. GTDB lineage: Bacteria > Verrucomicrobiota > Kiritimatiellia > JAHIZV01 > JAHIZV01 > JAHIZV01. The sequence goes on from JAHIZV010000155.1 coordinate 3,607, forward strand.
CTCAGGCTTGGTGGACTCGCCCGCTTTCTTCGCTCAGAGCACGCAGGCGCATCTTCATCTCATCTGTGAGCATGTCCCACTTGAATCTCCACTGCCAGTTCCCGCCCGGGCGGCCGGGCACGTTCATCCTGCCCGAAGAATCGAGACCCATGACGTCCTGCAGAGGGATAATAGCGGTGTTGGCGATAGACCTCAGAGCCAGTCCGATCATGTCCCAATGAATCTCCGAACCGTCCGTTCCCGTGTATTTCAGGACGATCTTATGCTCGGCTTCGATTTCTTCCCGGGTCCCGCTATTGCCTTTATCGACTTCCCGATGGAACCAGCCGACCGTGGTGTCGTTGTCATGCGTGCCTGTGTAGACCACGCAGTGCTTGACGTAGTTTTCAGGAAGATATTCCTGGGTTCCTCCACCCGGTTTGAACGCGAACTGCAGAATGCGCATGCCCGGAAATCCCCAGCGGTCGCGCAGAGCCCTGACCTCGTCGGTTATGATTCCCAGATCCTCAGCGATGATTGGCAACAGGTTGATCTGCTTGACCATTTCTTCGAAGAGATTGTCGCGCGGTCCTTCGATCCAGCGCCCGTTCATGGCGGTCTCTTCATATCCCGGAACTTCCCAATACGCCTCGAACCCGCGGAAGTGGTCGATGCGAAGAATATCCACCACCGCGAGCTTCTTCCTGATGCGCGCGATCCACCATGCGTAGTCTGAGCTCTGATGCACGTACCAGCGATACAGCGGGTTGCCCCAGAGTTGACCGGTCGCGCTGAAATAGTCCGGCGGCACACCGGCGACGACGATCGGCTGTCCTTTGCTGTCGAGGAAGAACAGGTCGGGATTGGCCCACACATCCGCGCTGTCATGCGCTACGAAGATCGGGATATCGCCAATGATCCGTACCCCTTTCTTATGTGCCCGTTTCCGGAGACGGAACCACTGATCATGGAAGAGATACTGGAGAATCTTCACGTTCCTAATGGAGATCCCGTACTTCCTCCGGGCGCGCTCAAGCGCCTTTTCATCACGGCACGCAAGTTCCTCCGGCCAATTCACCCAGGGCTGCCCCTTATGCGCGTTCTTCAAAGCGATAAAGAGAGCGTAGTCATCCAGCCAGTCCGCTTCCTTTTTGCAGAACGCACGAAATGCGCGCTTGCGATGGTCCGACGCCCGGCTTTCAAACGTGCGGCAAACTGAATTCAACACCTTCATTCGCGCAGGAATCGCGCGGCCGTAGTTGACGTGATTAGCGGGAAGCTTCGGGAACTTCTTCAGTTGCGCTTCTGACAACAGGCCGGCTTTCATCAGAAGGTCGAAGCTGATGAGCAGATGATTGCCGGCAAAAGTGGAAAGCGATTGGTATGGGGAATCACCGTAACTCGTCGGCCCCATGGGAAGAATCTGCCACAGATGCTGGCCCATTTCCGCCAGCGTATCGATGAACTTGTAGGCCTCAGGACCTATCTCTCCGATCCCGTAGGAACCGGGAAAGGATGTCGGATGAACAATAATACCGCTTTCTCGAGGTAAATCCATGTCGTAAAACGCTCCACTCTAGGGACCAAAAAGCGGCAGAAAACTAGCGATCTACATCCCGCCTGTCCAATCCTTTCTTCGCCAGTTGAAACAATAATCTCAGCGCGCCCGCCCCGTCGCCTGCGACACACGGCAACGACCCGGATTATGAAGACTTGCCTCCACCTGAACGGCCCGTATTCTTAGCTTGTACGCCGAGCCCTGGATTTGCAAGGAGACCGCCATGGACAGAAAATGGTTTTACTCAAAAGACGGCAAACAGCAGGAAGGACCTCTTTCGGGAGATGAACTCGTTCAACTGGTGACGTCAGGAACGCTCAACCCGCGCGTCCTCGTCTGGGCCCAAGGCATGCAGGACTGGATACCCGCGGAGAACGTGCCGGAACTCGGCCTCACCTCCACCTCCGTTCCCCAAACCGTCGAACTGGATCCGAACAAGCGCCCGGTTCCTGACGGCATGGGCGGGTGGATGGGTTTTGTGGGCGTAATGACAATCATCGCGGGCGTCTTTCAGGTCTGCAACCTGTTCATTGGAGTTCCCATGATTATTGCCGGTATCGCACTTCTCGGCGCAAAGACCGCTCTTGAATCAATTCACGAAGTCGATCCTCCCGTCGCGCAGTTCATGGCGAAAATTAAAACATGCGTCGCGGCAACCGGCGTATTCTATATTCTAACATTGGCCTTGGTGGTTCTGGTCCTGATCGTGTACGCGATCATGGGTGTAGCCGTGTTTTCAGCGATCTCATCGCAGACGATGTAACCGACGGGAGGAGTAATTGTGTTTTCCTATCGCACGCAAATAAGACTCGCGCATACAGACGCGGCCAGGAAATTGTACTTCGCCGCTTTATTCGATCTTGCACACGAGGCCTTTGAGTCCTTTCTGGATGGCGGAGGACAGAGCATTCAGCACATGATCGAAGAAGGTGATTTCATAGCACCTGTCGTGCATGCGGAGGCCGACTACCTGACGCCTATGACGCTCGGTTCAGCGTTCGGCATTGAACTGACATGTCATTCGATCGGCGCCAGTTCATTCTCCATCGCCTACGCGTTTGTCGATGACGAGGGCGAGGTGGCAGCCACGGCCCGTCTCGTTCACGCCGTGGTGCTGAAGGAAAGCAAGGAAGCCGTCGCGGTCCCGCCGGGGTTGAAGAGCCTGCTCGATTCAATTGCGGGGTGAGGGACTGGCAGCAGGCTCGGACTGGCTTCAGAATGGAGGGACGCCTTCCACGGCGTCCGGATGATCGTCTTCAACCAGCGAGGTTTCGCAGAGAAACACGTGACACCTTCAGGTCGCCGGAATCCCCGGGCCATTCGATATAGCGCACGGGCAGCATGAAGCGTGGCAGCTCTTCCTCCAGAAGCTTTGACCATACTTCCGGATTCCACTCCGCCTCACAGCGGACAAAAGCAACCGGCCTCGACCCGAACTCGTCGTCAGCCACGGGAACAACAATGGCCTCCGCGACGCCACCAATACCCATCAGCTTACCCTCGATAATCTCGGGATGAATGTTCTCACCGCCGGAAATAAACATGTTGTCTTTGCGGCCCGTCACGTACAGGGAGTCCGACTCGTCAAGGCGCCCGAGATCCCCGGTATGAAACCATCCCTCTTCATCAACCGGAAGATCCAGGTTGTCTCCCGCGACGTAGCCGCTGAAAAGAGTCTGGCCTCGCACAAGAATCTCGCCGTCGCCCTGTATTTTCATATCGCGATGTTTGAGCAGATGCCCGGCGCCATGCCCCCCACCCTTTTCTGACGGCAGCATCGTAGTAACCTGGGATGCCATTTCTGTCAGCCCGTAGGTCGTATGCGCGCGAAGGCCCAGCGCCGCCGATTCCTGCAGTAACGAGTCCGGAACGCTTCCGCCTCCAAGCAGTATGCTCTTCATCTTCTTCATGTCATCGATCGTCGATGAGTCTCTCAGAAGCCGCTGGAACTGCGCGGTAACGAGAGAGATATAGGTCGGTTGTGTTCGTTTGATCGCTTCCGCGAGATCTTCATCCCTCCCGGGGAGAATTATCGTCGCGCCGCTCGTCACGCAACGGAACAGAATGGACAGCCCGCCCACGTGATACAGGGGGAGCGATATCATCCAACTGTCGCCCGAGCGAAGTTGAAAGTTCAGGTTCACGCCGTGCGCATTGTAATAGTGATTTCCAAACGTGTGCAGAACGCCCTTTGAACTGCCCGTACTGCCGGAAGTGAAGATAACGGTCGCTGGTTGCTGAAGATTGATGCGAGGGGACAGGCCGGCATGACCCGCGCCAAACTGGGTGTCGACCAGGTCGCGCGGCAGGAAGATATCGATTCCCTCCAACGCCTTGACCCCGTCGCCCTCCACATGCGCGATCAGCTTCGTTCCACCGATCTGATCAATACACTTCCGGATGGCGGCCGCGGGCAGGCGGATGCTCAGCGGTGCCGCGACAGCTCGGACGCGGAAGAGAGCCAGGATGAGGACAATCTGCTGCCAGTTGTTCGGCATGAGGATGGCAACGCGTTCGCCCTGCTCACATCCTGCTATCTGGAGCCTGCGCGCCGTCGATGAAACCATGAGGTCGAGTTCATCGTAGTGCAGTTCCGTCCCGCCCTGGAGAAGAGCTGTCCGTTCTCCCGATATCTGACCCGCCTCACGCAGAGGGCATGCAATTTCAGCCATCTGAAATCCTCGTCAGCATCTCTTTCCGGACCTTGAACTTCGAAAGTCCGCCTGTCTCTATGCATCCCCGCGATGTCCGGAGAGCTTTTGCCAGCACGTCATTCGTTAGCCACCGATAGGTATCAAGTCCGGCCGCGACACCTTCCTCCATGCTTCGCGCCGCAAGGTGTGCGAGGTGTCGGATGCCCACTCCCGATTCGAAAGCCGCGCTGATAACCGGAGATATTCCGTGCCCGCGGGCCGACTCCGACCATGCGACTGCCCGCGCCACGCCGCCCAGGATTGTCGGCTTGATAACGATCGCCGCCGCTCCCGCGTACTCCCGCAAGCCTTCCGGCTCGATCTCTGAAAGCGTCTCATCGAGAGCAATGCCGATATCACAACTGCCTATCAATCGGGGCAGATCAGTCGCGTCACTTAACGGCTCCTCAATATACTCGATGTCCTGCCGGGAGACTTTGCCCAGGAAATCCTGCGCCTCTTCGAAGGACCATGAACGGTTGGCGTCGAGGCGAATACTCACATCCGGTCCCGCAAGTCTTCTGACGTTTTCAATGAGCCACAGTTCTCCTGAAGGATCACCCCGCCCCACCTTCAGCTTCAACGTCGTGAACTCAAGATCAAGAGCTTCCGAGACTTGTCGTTCGACGGATCCCGATGACAGGTCGACGAGCGCGTTCAGCGGAATGAAAGGATTTTCCGCGGGTGCGTTGTCCCCGCTGATATCCGACATGGCCGACTCGACGGCAAACCGAACCGACGGAAGCATCTCGGACGTCGTTTCGCCCTTCTTCAATGCATCGCACACGGCGACAAGATTCGCCGATGCCTCGTCCAGCGACTCCGCGCTGACGCCCGGAAGCGGTGAAGCCTCTCCCCAGCCAACAACTCCGCTGTCGTCCGTCAATTCGAGCAGAAGCCCTCGACGGACAGCGCCCCCTCCGGCTGTGGTGGGCCTCACGAGCGGAAGCTCAAACGAGTACACTGATGCATCGGTAATCTTCATAGATTCGGTCCCAACTCCTTGCGTCTTTGCGTGAGTTCTCTTTGCTAAGGCCGTTTGGGAAACTTCGAGAAGTCCGGCTCTCTCTTCTCCACGAACGCATTCCGGCCTTCCTGCCCCTCTTCGGACATATAGAAAAGCATCGTCGCGTTGCCCGCGAGTTCCTGCAATCCCGCCTGCCCGTCACAATCAGCATTAAGCGCCGCCTTCAAACAGCGAATCGCCATCGGCGAATTTGCCAGGATCTCCCTGCACCATTTCACCGTTTCCTCCTCCAGCCTGTCATACGGAACGACCGTGTTGACGAGACCCATCTCAAGAGCCTGCCGCGCATCGTACCGGCGGCAGAGAAACCAGATTTCGCGCGCCTTCTTCTGTCCTACGATCCGCGCCATATACGACGCGCCGTATCCTCCGTCGAAGGAACCAACCTTTGGTCCGGTCTGACCGAATACCGCGTTCTCCGCGGCGATGGTCAAGTCACAGAGCATGTGCAGGACGTGTCCGCCCCCGATGGCGTACCCCGCAACCATTGCAATGACCGGTTTCGGGCAGGTGCGGATGTCGCGCTGAAAATAGAGAACGTTCAGATGGTGCTGTCCGCCTTCATCCTTGTAGCCCGCATCGCCGCGCACTTTCTGATCGCCGCCCGAGCAGAATGCCTTTTCGCCTTCGCCCGTCAGAATGATCACTCCGATCCCCTCGTCATGCCGCGCATCCGACAGAGCTTTGATCATTTCGGTGACGGTCTGCGGACGAAAAGCATTGCGGACTTCGGGACGATTGATCGTAATCTTTGCGATCCCTTCCGCCTTCTCGTACTTGATGTCCCCAAAATCGCCGGCCTGTTTCCAGTTTATAGCACCCATCCAGCACCTCACCTTACTCGCTCAGAAACTCTTTCAAAAAAGTCGACCACTCATCAGGCTTCTCGGCATGAACAACATGACCAGCGCCCTGCACAATAGACCCTCGAATCGTGGGACTCAAGCCATCCATCCTGCCGACGATATCCGCATATTTCGCGTCCAGCGCGCCAGCCACAGCCAGAATGGGAATATCGGTCGTGGATAACGTGCCCCACAGCGACTTCTGTTTCCCCTGCGACATACCGACGAGCGCCTTCGCCAGCTCGCGAGGATCGTTCTCCAGAAGCCGCTCAATAATCTCCGTAAGCAAGTCCGGCCTCTCCCGCAGCGAAGCAAATACTGACTGGCCATACCACTTCTGCAAAAAAGTCCTCAGATCGCCAGTCTCCAGCTCTCGGGCCCGCTCCTCATCGAAAGACACTCTCCCACTCTCCCATTCCCCCCTTCCCCCGCCCGCTTCTCCGCCGGGATTCGCCGACTCAACACACACGCGAGTCCACGGAAACATCCCGCTCGCGAGCATGTACAGCGCCAGCCGGCCGCCCATCGAGTATCCGACGAGCGCCGCCGATTCAATATCCAGACTCCTGAGTTCCTCAACGAGCAGTTCCTCGTTCAAGGCCATGGAATACTCATCAGCGCCAAGATCGACCGACTTCCCATGCCCGGACAAATCGAAAGAAATACAGCGGAAATCATCTGCCAGAGAAGACCTCGTTGGACCCCAATCCGCAGAAGACCCCATGAAGCCGTGGAGAAGAACGACAACAGGCGCATCGACCGGACCGGAATCAATCTGGAAGAGCTTCTTCATCTCCCGAAGGAAAATAGTGGTGCACCCGAGAGGATTTGAACCTCCACCCTGTTGCCAGGACAAGAACCTGAATCTTGCGTGTCTGCCAGTTCCACCACGGGTGCGTGGGAAAAAAGAGCCGATAGAAATAGCAGGGGAAATCCGCCGCGTCAACCCATGAAGAGGACGAACTCGCTATCGCGAACTGCCCGATACCCTCACCGAACCGTCTGCCAGCGTTGTAAGTCCGAGCCCCTGTCCGGTTCCGGCAACATACTCATCAGACACAGGTATTCCCTCGCTGTTGAATACGCTGTACTTGAAACGGGAAGGACCGCTCTGATGGAGTATATGCACCTGTCCCCGCTGATCGACCTGCATCACGGGCTTAAAAGAGCGGAGCATGCACCCGAGTTCAACTACGCCGTAGCAGATATTGACTCTTTCATCGTCAATCCGGAGGAAGATCATATCTGCCCGCTCCCGGTTCAAGGTGAGAAGACGGAATGTTCGCAGTTCGCCGCCCGCCGCGGGTGAGCGGATCGAATCAATCTCCATGCCCGGGACAACGTCGAGGTACATACGTCCCGAACGGAACAGCATCCCGTTCCACTCCATGATCCCGGTGACCGTGTATGGCCCCGTCTTCCTCAGATCGAACGAGCTGGCAAGGTTTAAACTGGTTTTATACTCCTGGCCCGGCCCCAGACGGATAGGATCGAGCAGGAGCTTTCCTTCCAAAGGTGATAACAGCTCGCCTGGAGACGCCTCCACATCAAATGAGAGTCTCGCGTTGGCACCGTCAGCGGCCAGAACCAGCGGGCCGCCGGTGCGGTTCTTAATCTTCACCTCGACCTCCGCAGCTTCAAAAGGTAGCACGCGTGAGGAGACTAATCGACAGCCCAGATCAATCTGTGCGTCCACTGCGGGGACGACAACAAGGATCGGGACAACGGAGAACAGGCTCGCGAGAAAAGCGGAAAGACTTCTTTTCAATGGTTGCAGACCTCGTTTTAGAAATACCTCAGCGCCCCACTGCCAGCCTGGCTGCGACCCGACTCGGAAGGCCGGCATCCAGGATCTTCTGTTGCGTTATCCTGAAATCGTAGGGAATGCGCCTCAGTTCGATTTGGTTCTTGAGCATGTCGAACACGACATATGCAGCCCGGGGATCACCGTCCCGCGGCTGTCCCACGCTGCCGACGTTGATGAAGTACTTCTTGCCGAGCGTGATGTTGATCTTTGCATAAAGACCGCAGCGGATATCGTCGCCCTTTTCAAACGCCAGCGGAACATGGGTGTGGCCGTGGAAGCAAACAGAAGTGACTTGATAGGCAAAGTTCGCCTCGGCCTCGAACTTGTCAAAGACGTAGCCCCACATCTCCGGTGTATCAAGCGTGCTGTGAACAATGGTGAACGTTTCAACACGCGCATGATAAGGAAGCCCGCCCAGATACTGTCTCTGCTCCCTGCTGAGCTGTTTCCTCGTCCAGTCAACGACGTCTGCCGCCAGCGGATGAAACCCGTTCAAATCCTCATCGTGTGAACAGTAGTGATCGTGGTTCCCGCGCACCACAGCCGAGCAGATCCCCCTGATGGTCTCGATACATTCGACGGGGTTAGCGTTGTAGCCAACCACATCGCCTACACATGCATAGTGCGTGACACCTTGTTCCTTCGCATCCTCCAGCACGGCCGTGAGCGCCTCGAGATTACTGTGGATATCACCTAGAATCGCGTATTTCATGAATCGCTATTCGACATTCAGAACTGCACGTCAAAAGAACCGAATTCGTCCAGTGATGGCCCCCAGGCTATCTCCTCATCTGCAACATAACCACCGACTCCGGAGGATCTTATTGCATTGAGGAAGCCACGGACTTCACTCTCAAATCCTTCTGCAACCAGTGAGACCGCACCGTTCGCCTCGTTCTTCACATAGCCCGCTATGTCAAAACGAGAGGCAACACGTCGCGCTGTAAATCGAAACCCCACACCCTGAACCCGGCCCGTATATCGAACCGTTGCACGTCGTTTCGCGTCTTTCCTATCCTCTTTCACGCGGGTTCTGCAAGCGTTTTCGTGGAAACAAGGATAGTCAGCGACGCGGAAAAAGGCGAGAAAAGGATTTCCGCCACCAGCCCTACAATCTCAATAAGGTGGAAACAAGTGTCAGATCGTCTGGTGTCTGGATCTTCACGTTCGTACTTGGTGAGGGCACCATACGGATTTCCGCTGTTGTCAGGGCGACCGCTTCAGACTCATCCTCAAAGCTCAGATGCTTCTTCGCGGCTGCTTTCAACGCTTTCTGGAGAACGTCAATCTTGTAGGCCTGGGGTGTGTGTACAACCCAAAGCGTATTGCCGTTTTTTGAAGAGGAGGCCTTCAGGCCCCGGGGCACTACTTTCACACTGCCCGACAGCTTATGACCTGCGATGCCTGTGCCGTATCTTTTCGCGGACCGCACCGTTTCTGCAACCAGGTCCACCGAGATGCAGGGACGTGAAGCCTCCTGAATCACCACGACGGAAGCATTGTCGGGCAATTCGTCGAGAGCAGTCTGAATACATTTCGCGCGCTGAGAGCCAACGCCCACAATTCGCGTGGTTTTCACGCAGCCAAAGAGCTTAACAAGGCTCTGCACCGCCTCGATTCTGTCTTTCGCCGTAAGGATCATAACCTCATCGACTTCCGCACATTTCTCGAAAGCCATCATTGAGTAGGTAATCGCGGGATGTGTGCCCAGGCTGAGAAACGCCGTATCAATCCCACCGGTAAGCTGCTCGCCCTTGCCGGAGGCAAGAACAATACCCCAAGTCGTATGTGCCATCTGTATCCCCTTCCGCCGTCGTCAGCCAATCTCGTGCGACTGACCAAGCCCTGTCGTTGCGGACGAAAAGTCCTTACGTCACGATGTTTATGGGCAAGATACCGGGCCAAGTCAAGATTTATGTGCAGTCGGAGGTAAGAGTAGATACATACGATACTTTCAGTGCCGACTCCACGCAAATGCCGGGAAGAAAGGGCGGCGCGCCACTCAATTCCGCTTCGCCACAACCTCCGACACAATGTGAGCGACGACTTCATCGATGCTCATGCGCGTGCTGTTGATCACTTCGGCACCCAGTGGAATCTGAAGAGGAGCCGTTTTCCGTCCGGAATCCTTGGCGTCACGCCGCTGAAGTGAGTTGAGAACCTTGTTCACATCACTCTCCTCCTCGCGCGAGACGAGCTCCTGATGCCTGCGTCGGGCTCTTTCTTCAGGATCCGCATCAAGGTAGTACTTGAACTGGGCCTCCGGAAATACCACCGATCCAATGTCCCTCCCCTCCATGACCAGGTCGCCGAATCTGGCGGTATCGCGCAGTTGACTCACAATGAACTCGCGAATTTCAGGAATGGCGGCCACATCCGAGACTCTCTCTCTGACAGCCTCGGACCTGATCTGACTTCCCGGATCTTCGCCATCAATGGTGAAACGAACCACGCGGTTTTCAACGAAGAACTCCCAGTTTGAACGATCTCTGAGCTGGATCATATCATCGGTATTCTTCACATCCACGCCTTCCCGGACTGCCTTCCAGGTCATTCCGCGATAGAGGGAGCCTGAATCGACATATACATAGCCCAGCTTCTCCGCCACGAGACGGGAAACCGTGGACTTTCCGGAAGCGGCCGGTCCGTCGATCCCAATGATCAAGATGCTACCGTCCTTCAACTGAGCCTCCCACTCGCTCCAGATCCGTCCAGAATCGGGGGTACGAAGTCTGAATACATTCAACATCTTCAACGCGCACTTTTTCGCTACCGAAAAGCGCGAGTACAGTCAAGGCCATCGCCACTCGATGATCGCCAAAACTTCTCACTGAGCCGCCCAGCAGTCGTGCGGGCCCACGAACAACCATCCCGTCCGGCCTTTCCTCAACATCCACTCCGAGCACGCGGAGGTTTTTGACCATGCAGGTGATGCGGTCGGATTCTTTTACCCGAAGCTCCGCGGCGTCCCGAATGACTGTCTCTCCTTCCGCCAGCGCTGCGGCAACGGCAACAAGCGGCAGTTCATCGATTAAGTTCGGTATTTCTTTTCCGCCGACCTCAGTGCCGCGGAGTGCGGAGCCTCGAACGGTGACATCACCATACGGCTCGAACACATTTCCGCCCTCCCGCGCCAGAACTTCGATGTCAGCCCCCATCCGTCGCAGCACGTCTATGATGGCTGTTCGCCGCGGATTCAGCCCGACGTTCCGAACGACCAGTTTGTTCCCCTCCCTGGCAGCGGCGGCAGTGATCCAGAATGCGGCCGATGATATATCCCCGGGGACAAACCAATCCCCTCCGTTGATCCGGAGGCCATCTTCACCACACCCTTTCAGGCGGATTGTGAGACCGTCGATTTCCAACTCGACCCCGAGATTAAGGAGAAGCCTCTCGGTATGGTCGCGAGTCTCGACAGGCTCAACGACAACCGTTTCCCCCTTAGCGTGAAGTCCGGCCAGCAGAACAGCAGATTTGACCTGCGCGGAAGCAACAGGCAGAGCATATGATATCGCGTGGAGACTTCCGCCATGAATGATCAGCGGCGCTGTACCGTCGCGTGTGAGATCTATCCGGGCACCCATCTGTTGAAGAGGATCGCGAATACGTCCCATCGGGCGGGAACAAAGCGAGGCATCTCCGGTCAGTTCCGCCGTCACTGCGTATCCCGACAGCAGACCGGTGAGAAGTCTCATTCCAGTACCGGAGTTCCCGAGATTGACTGGGGCCGACGGCGACGAAGGATTATCAGCTACTCCCCGAATGTTGACCGATCCGTTTTCAGAAATATCAACTTCCGCACCAAGCACCCGCATGGCACGAAGGGTATTTAGACAATCCTCGCTCGCAAGGAATCCGCCTATGCTCGATTCGCCTGAAGCGATGCCCCCGAGCATGGCCACGCGATGAGAAATGCTCTTGTCGCCGGGAACCTGCAGTTCTCCGCTGATCGTCGCGCCGGGATGCACCGTTCTGGATTCGATGGGGCTCATCATACGCTGTCGAATCCTGCACCATCGGGTGCCCTGTCCATCAACGCCCGTCTGCGGTCTCGAGCCATCGTCAGGTAATCCCGAATAGCCTCCATGTCTCTTCTCTCAAGCAGATTCTCGAGGATCTCGATCTCTTTGCGGAAAGCTCTCACGTCCTCAAGAAGATACTCTGTGTTGCTCGCGGCGATATCAACCCACACGTCGGGCGAGCCATCGGCAATCCGCGTCGTGTCCTTGAACCCCGTTCCGCAGAACGGGCCCGTGAATTCCGCATCACCGTGCCGGCCGACTGTCGCGGCCAGCGCCGTTGCGGCCATATGGGGAAGATGGCTGGTTTTTGACATCACGCGGTCATGCTTTTCCGGCGTCATTACTACGACCATAGAGCCCACGCTTCTCCACAGGTTCTTCAGACCTGAAAGGTCCTTTTCATCCGTATTTTCGGGCGGCGTGATCACGACCACTGCTCGCTCGTAAAGATCGGGGTCACCCGATTCAAGGCCGGTCTTCTCAGAACCCGCAATCGGGTGACTGCCGATAAACGTGGCGGAAGTCTCGGACACGATTCTCGAAAGATCGACGGCGAGCTGCTGCTTGGTACTGCCAACATCGGTGATGATCGCCCCATCCTTGAGCCCGGGGAGGCAGTTCCGGAGAAGATCTTCAATCCTCAGAATCGGCAGGCAAAGGACTACGATATCAGCGGAGGCAACAGCATCCGCGGGCGATTCAAAGACCTCATCGGCGACGCCCTGCTCAAGAGCGAGTTTCCGGGTCTCCGCTCTGCGCGCATAGCCCGCCACAGTCCCCGTGAAGCCGCGCTTCTTAAGCGCCAACCCAAGCGAACTGCCCATCAGCCCCAATCCCAGTATGGCGACTCGTTCCATAGCCTACTCCTGGATGGTTCTCCCGATTGCCGCCGCAACGCCTCGAATCTGTTTCATCATGTCCGCGAAGGTCTGGGGAAGCAACGCCTGAGGTCCATCGGAAAGGGCCTCTTCCGGCTTCGGGTGGACCTCTACCATGATGCCGTCCGCCCCCGCCGCTATCGCGGCGCGTGCGGTCGGGGCCACCAGATCCCAGTGGCCGACGGCATGACTTGGATCGACGAATACGGGGAGGTGACTCTCCCGCTGCAGCACGGGAACTGCGCTCACATCCAGCGTGTTGCGGGTCATCTTCTCAAAGGTCCGGATTCCACGCTCACAGAGAATTACCTGAGCATTCCCCTCGCTCATTACATACTCCGCGCTCATGAGAAGCTCTTCCATCGTGCTGGAAAGACCCCGTTTGATCATCACGGGACGAGAGGTCCGACCTACTGCCTTCAAGAGGTTGAAGTTTTGCATGTTGCGGGCCCCGATCTGCAGCACATCGCTGATCTCGGCGACGAGTTCCACGTCCCGTACGTCCATAATCTCCGTTATGATGGGCAGGCCGTACTGTTCGCGCGCTTCGGCGAGATACCGCAGACCTTCTACACCCAGTCCCTGGAACGCGTAGGGAGACGTTCTCGGCTTGAAAGCTCCGCCCCTGAGCATGGATGCCCCCGATTCCTTGACCGTTGCTGCGATCTCCAGAAGAAGGTCGCGGCTTTCCACGGAACATGGGCCGGCAATCACGACAACCTTGTTGCCGCCGATTTCAACGGGATCGTCCCCGTCCCTGCCGCTCGAGACTGAGAACGTTGAATTCTCCGGGTGAAAGTCCCGCCCCGCGAGCTTGTACGGCTTCAGGACAGGCATCACGGATTCGACGCCGGGAAACGCTTCGAGCGGTTTTGCGCGAATGACGGATTCGTCGCCGACGATGCCGATGACAGTCCTTTCCGCGCCGCGGCTGACGTTGGGCGAAAGACCCCACTCTTTGACGCTTTTGACGATATGTTCGACGTCCGCGTCCGTTGCATCCTTTCGTAACACGATGATCATGAAATCAAACCTTTCGATTTTAAGACGGTTTTCAGTGCTCTTGTGAACGCTGTGTTCTCGTCGCGTGTGCCGATAGTCACCCGGATATACTCGGGCAATCCGTATCCATCCATAGGACGTACAATCACGCGTTCCTTCTGCAATGCCTCGAATATCTCCCGGCCGGGACCGACTTTGACCAGGATGAAGTTAGCGACCGTCGGGACCCACTCAAGAGCCATTTCGCGGAAACTCTCCTCAAGATAGTCGATGCCCTCACGAACCATCCAGCGGGTTTTCGTCACATGCTTCTCGTCACCCAGCGCCGCAACGGCGGCGATCTGCGCGGCGGCATTCACATTGAAGGGCTGTCGCACATGGTGAAGCAGATCAATGCATTCCTTCTTCGCGAAAGCGTAGCCGACACGAAGGCCTGCCAGTCCATAGGTTTTCGAGAACGTCCTCACGATATAGACAGGCCTGTCCACAGACAGATACTTGAGAACGTCCGGAGCCTCCTCGGGCGGGAGAAGTTCCACGTACGCTTCATCGAATACGATCACCACGTCCCTGGGAATCTTCGCGACAAACGCGTCAATCTGCTCTCCGTCCACCATCGTGCCCGTCGGATTGTTTGGATTCGCCACAAAAACAATTTTGGTCCTGACCGTCACGGCAGCAGACATCGCTTCCAGGTCGTGAGTGAAGTTCTTCATCGGCACCGCAAGAACCTTCGCCCGGAAGAGATCAGCGACGAGGCGGTAGACCACGAACGCGTGCTCAGACATGATGATCTCGTCACCTTCCTCAAGAAAGACGTGACCCAGAAGCTCGAGAATCTCGTTGCTCCCGTTCCCGAACATGATCTGGTCCATCTCGACCCCGGCATGTTCCGCCAGCGCCTTTCGAAGATAGAACGTTCCTCCATCGGGATAGAGATGAAGCTGTTCCGCCGCATTCTTCAGAGCTTTGACGGCTTCCGGCGAGGGACCAAGGGCGTTTTCGTTGGAGGCCAGTTTGACGATGTCGTCAGCGCTCTCGAATCCGAGATCGCGGGCGACCTCATCGAGAGGACGTCCGGGTTCGTAGACTGCGAGGTCGTTCACCCATGGTTTGGCTGGTATATTCATCGCTCCTCAGTCTGCGCGAAAGATGTCGCGTGACCTGACGCCTCTTATGCGTCGATTCCCTTGGCCTTCGGATACGAGCCCAGAATGCGCAGTTCATCGCAGTGTTCGGAAAGCTCTCGAAGAGCAGTCCTCAAGTTCTCGTCTTCCGCATGCCCCTCAATATCAACAAAGAAATAGTACTCCCAGGCCTTGGTCTTGCTCGGACGGGATTCGATCTTGCTCATGTTGATCCCGTACTGCTTGAACGCCTCGAGAGCGCCGTACAATGCGCCGACTTTATGCTTCACCCCGAAAAGGAGAGAGGTCCTGTCCTCTCCTGTTGAGCCGCCGAAAGTCTTCCCGATCACGAGAAAACGCGTTGTGTTTCCCCCTATGTCCTGTATGTCGTGCGCAAGTATGTTGATGTCATACAGCTCCGCGGCAAGAGAACTGGCTATGGCAGCGGCATCCTGTTCTCTGACCGCTTTGTCCACAGCGTTAGCCGTGCTCGAGACAGGAACAAGATCGACCCCGGGCATGTTCTCATGAAGCCATCGCCGGCACTGCCCGAAGACCTGCGGATGGCTGTAAACACGCTTCACGTCTCTCAGAGAACACTTCGCCATGAGGTGCTGTGATACGGGCAGATATATTTCGGCGCAAATCTTGAGCGGAGTCTCAAGAAACCGGTCCAGGGTATGGGTTACGGCGCCCTCGGTCGAATTCTCGATCGGGACGACGCCGTAGTCCGCCGTCTGTTTCTCCACGGCATAGAAAACGTCGCTGATGGTCTCACACGCTTCGTAGTCCACACTTCCCCCGAACTTCGCGCGGGCCGCCTGGTGCGTGAAAGTAGCCGACGGCCCGAGAAACGCGATTTTGACATTCCGCTCCAGCGCGAGGGACGCGGACATGATCTCCCGGTAGACATTCTGAAGTGCCGCGTCTCCGAGCGGCCCCTCGTTCAGAGTGATCACCCGGTCCAGGACCTCTTTCTCGCGGGCGGGTACGTAGATCTCTCCGCTGTTCTCTACTTTCAATTCCCCGATCTCAAGTACAACGCGAGTGCGCTCGTTTAACAGGCTCACCAGTTGAGCGTCGAGTTCGTCTATTCGTTTTCTCAGTTCGTTCAAGCCCATGACAGTGCCCTACTCTTCCGATTCCGTGTTTTCGGTTCCGGTAACACTTTCCCCGTCGGCCTCAAATTCTAGCTGACCTTCCTCTTCTTCACCAGTACCTTGAGGAGAGATTCCCTCTTTCTTCAGAATCTGCTCCTCCATCCGCCGGAGTTCCTCGATACCGGGCAGATCGTTCAGATTCTTCAGGCCGAAATGTTCGAGGAACTTCTCCGTCGTGCCGAAAAGCCAAGGCCGGCCCGGAAGTTCACTGCGGCCGATGATTCTGATTAACTGCATGTCGAGCAGATTGCGCAGAATCTGATCCACCGCGACGCCGCGCACCGCTTCGATTTCCGAGCGGACGCAGGGCTGCCTGTACGCGATGATAGCGAGCGTCTCCATCGAGGGCCGCGACAGACGGCTTGGTTTCCCCTTCTCCAGCAAGGTTCGCAGCCAGACGCCGCAGCCGGCGTCGTTTTCCAGCCTGTAGCCGTTCGCTACTTCCGCCACATTGAAGCCAAGCTTCGCTTCATGGAGATCCCGTGAGAACTCCGCGAAGGCCTCTTCTATCTGCTTCTCGGAGACTCGCCCGAAGTCCTTCACGGCGCCCGTGCCCTCCTCGGCGGCCTTCTTCATAACCTTGCGCACCTGTCCCACGCTTACGGATCCTTTCGATGCGAACATCATCGCGCCGACGATCTCTTTCAGTTCGGGAATCACCTGTGGTTCACTCATCACTGACCTCTTCCGCTATCGGCATGGTTTCGGGCGGGGACTCCCCGGTTCCTATGATAAGAATCTCACTGAACCTCTGCTTTTGTTTCACCTGTATCTGGCGCAGGCGGATGAGTTCCAGCATCGCCAGAAACGTACACACGATCTCGTGGCGGGATGCCGAACGTTCGAAAAGGTCCGTCAGAAGAATCTGCCCCTTTTCCCTGATCATCTCCATGATCACATCGACCTTTTCGCCTACCGTGAATCGCTCCGCGAAGATTTCCCGCAGTTCCTCTTTCGCGACCCGGCTCAGTGCGTCGTTGAAAGCGGAAATGAGATCGAAAATGCTCACATCCTGAAGCGCCAGGTCCGCCTGGGGCTGCAGCTTGACCTCGCCCCCCTCTCGCTCGAACACATTCTCCCGCTCCATCTCGAGGCCCTGGAGATGAATAGCGGCGTCCTTGAATTTCTTGTACTCCACCAACTGGCGCACGAGATCCCAGCGAGGATCCTCCTCCTCTTCCTCCATCTCCGTCCGCTCGTCCTCGGGCAGGAGCATGCGGCTCTTGATCATCATCAGGGTGGCGGCCATCACGATGAACTCGCCGGCGATGTTCAGGTCGAGCATGCGCATCAGATCGATATACTGCATGTACTGATTAGTGATGCGTTCGATGGGGATATCGTAGATGTCGACTTCGTCCTTTCTGATCAAATAGAGGAGAAGATCGAGGGGACCCTCGAACACATCCAGTTGCACTTTGTATTCGTCCTGCGCCGTCACTAGTCCAGCCCCATAGCCTCTCTCGCCGCGGTCAGTGTCTTGCGCGCTTCGCTACGGGCCCGCTCCGCGCCCTTCTGCAGAATAGCCTCCACATAGTCGAGATTCCGGGCCAGCTCCTCGCGCCTCTCTCTGAATACAGCAAAATGATCAATGAAGAGTCCAAGCAGAGCCTTCTTCACGTCTCCGTAACCCAGTCCGGGAGCCCTGAACCTTGCGGCCATTTCTTCGGTCTGTTCGGGCGTGGCCAGGAGGCGGTACAGAGCGAAGACGATTGACTCATCAGGATCCTTCGGTTCCTCGACCGTCTTGCTGTCGGTAACGATCCGCATGATGCGTTTTTTCGTCTCCTTCGGATCTCCGAAAATCTCGATGGTGTTGCCGTAGGACTTGGACATCTTCTGTCCGTCAACGCCCGGAACGACAGCCACGTGGTCGGGAATTGAGGGTTCGGGAATCTTGAACACGTCGCCGTACTGGTTGTTGAACTTGATGGCGACATCGCGAGCGACTTCCAGGTGCTGTTTCTGATCGCGGCCCACCGGCACCAGATCCGACTGGACAGCGAGGATATCCGCCGTCATGAGGACCGGATACGCGAACAGCGCATGACTTGGGGCGATCCCCTTGACGATCTTGTCCTTATAGGAATGACAGCGCTCCAGAAGCCCCATCGGGGTCACCACCGAGAGCAGCCAGGTCAGTTCCGTCACCTCGGGCACATCGCTTTGCCGGTAGAATGCGGTTCGCTCGGGATCGAGTCCGCAGGCCAGGAAATCGAGGGCCACATCGCGGCTGCCTTCCCTCAACATCGCGGGGTCACTGACCGTTGTCAGCGCGTGGTAGTCCGCTATGAAAATAAAGGCCTCGCCCTTCTCCTGCAGTTCAATTGCGGGTTGCATCATTCCCAGGTAATTGCCCAGGTGCAGTTTTCCCGATGGCTGTATGCCCGAAAGAATTCTCATTGTCATAACCTCTTTAAGCCTCACGGAGGCCCGATATATAAGACGTTGGAGGCTAGCGAATAGCCGAATATGTATCAAAGTAAAAAGAACCGTCACGAGGCGATACAGGAAATATCGCCCTCACCACTCAGGAATCGCGCCCCAAAGGCCTTGTTTGGAATAACGTCCGTAAGCATAACGCAAGGCCAGATCCCTCTCCCAGAAAGGTAATACCTCAGCCATTTCGCGCTTTAAGGAAATGGCTGGCTTCTTTACTGTCCTCCGATGCCGCGCGGTAAGAGATATATAGTCCCCGGTTACACCTATCATGTGACACATCGCTGTCATAACCGTGCCTTCTTGCTGGAATTCAAGAAGGA
>JAHIZV010000156.1 GCA_018814445.1 Verrucomicrobiota bacterium
CATACTCACCTTCTCGATCGCCTTATCAAGCATCTCCCAAATCTGAGCTTCGCTGATGCCATCGAAAACGGGTGTCGCAGCATGAAGTCCGAGCTGCTCACAGGCGTAGCCCAGGTGCGTCTCCAGAACCTGACCGACATTCATTCGCGAAGGTACACCCAACGGATTCAGCACGATTTCCACGGGAGATCCGTCAGGAAGGAACGGCATGTCCTCTTCAGGAACGATCTTGGCGATGACGCCCTTATTACCATGGCGTCCAGCCATCTTGTCTCCAACCGACAGCTTCTTCTTGCTGGCTATGTAAACTTTGACCTGTTTAATGATGCCCTGATCGATCTCGTCTCCGCTCTCGACGCGATCTGTCGCGCGTTCCTGCTCCATTTCCAGATCAGAGAACTTGCTGCTGAACTCGCTGATAATCCCCTGAATCTTGATCTGGATAGGACTTGGATCGATCCCGATATGGTCATGCGCGGCGGCGAGCTTGCGCAGAAGGGTTTTTGTGATCTTCCGGTTGGCCGGGATAATCACTTCGCCCGTTTCCACATTAAGCACATCCAGAGGGATCTTCTCGCCAAGGAGAATATTGCTCAGCGCTTCAGTCAGGTCCTCAGTGAGCTGCTGATGCCTCTCCTTATAGTCCTCCTGAAGCTGCTTAAGCTGTTTCTTCTTTTCTGACGGGGTCAATTTCGTGATGGCAACGGGATTCTTAGACGACACTTTGACGTCCATCACGATTCCCGAGGTGCCGCTTGGAACGCGCAGAGATGTATCCCTGACATCGGCGGCTTTCTCACCAAAGATTGCCCGGAGAAGTCTCTCTTCCGGCGCCAGTTCCGTCTCGCTCTTAGGAGTGATCTTGCCCACCAGGATGTTGCCCGGCTTCACTTCCGCGCCAATCCGAACAACACCGCCGTGGTCCAGGTCTTTAAGAGCTTCCTCGCCCACATTCGGTATGTCCCGCGTAATCTCTTCCGGTCCCAGCTTCGTGTCACGGGCACCGCACTCAAATTCCTCAATATGAATGGAGGTATAGACATCCTCCCTCACCAGCTTCTCGCTGATCAGGATAGCGTCTTCGAAGTTGTACCCACACCATGGCATGAAGGCAACGAGGACATTACGGCCAAGAGCCAATTCACCCAAATCCGTCCCGGGGCCGTCGGCAAGCACATCGCCTTTGCCGACCTTCTGGCCGATATTGACGATCGGTTTCTGATTGAAACATGTTCCGGCGTTCGTCCTCATGAATTTCCGAAGAGGATACTCTTTGTACTCTTCCTTCGGTGTCTTGCGGTTCGGAACGCTGCCGTCTTTCGACACGATGATCTTGTCCGCGGATACATACGCTACGGTGCCGCCGGCTTCCGAAACGACCAGAACACCTGAATCACTCGCGACGCGACCCTCGATACCTGTGGCCACATAGGGGCGTTCCGTCACCATCAGAGGCACCGCCTGGCGCTGCATATTCGAACCCATCAAGGCGCGGTTGGCATCGTCGTGCTCCAGGAAAGGAATGAGACTCGCCGCAACACTTACAAGCTGCTTCGGCGAAACATCCATGTAGTCCACCCGATCAGGAGGAACCTCAAGGAAGTCACCACGTGAGCGCACGGATACGCGGTCGTTGATGAAAGTTCCTTTCGCATCAATCGGTGCGTTCGCCTGCGCGATGACGTATTTTTCCTCTTGATCAGCCGTCAGAAAATCAACGGTCTCCGTCACGCGGCCTTTTGTCACCTTCCTGTAGGGGCTTTCAATAAACCCGAAGTCGTTTACGCGGGCGAAGGTACTCAAGGAGGAAATCAAACCAATGTTGGGACCCTCAGGGGTTTCCACGGGACAGATGCGTCCGTAGTGACTACTGTGAACGTCGCGGACTTCAAAACCTGCCCGTTCACGGCTCAGCCCTCCCGGGCCAAGCGCACTCAAGCGTCGCTTATGCGTCAGTTCAGACAGAGGATTCGTCTGATCCATGAACTGACTGAGCTGGCTCCGCCCAAAGAAATCTTTGATTACAGCTGACAGCGCCTTTGGGTTAATCAACTTCTGAGGCGTCAGTTTTTCCACCTCAGGATCGAACAGCGTCATGCGTTCCTTCACAAGGCGCTCAGTTCTTGCCAAACCAACCCGGCACTGTGCCTCCAGCAGTTCGCCCACCGTGCGGACGCGACGACTGCCCAGGTGGTCAATATCGTCCACCGTGCCTTCGCCACGGTAGAGATTGATCAGATATCTGATCGCACCGGTGATGTCGTCCTGCTCGAGCACGCGCGAATCATTCTCAGGATTCAGTCCGAGC
The DNA here is from genome assembly GCA_018814445.1 of Verrucomicrobiota bacterium. Lineage (GTDB taxonomy): Bacteria > Verrucomicrobiota > Kiritimatiellia > JAHIZV01 > JAHIZV01 > JAHIZV01. Next base: position 2,309 of record JAHIZV010000156.1, read on the forward strand.
TTCTGCTGGATTTTATAGCGCCCCACCCGACTCAGGTCATAACGGCGCGGATCAAAGAACGTTCTCTTCAGAAGCTGTTTGGCATTGGAGACTGTGGGCGGGTCGCCCGGACGGAGGCGATGATATATGTCCTTCAGCGCATCCTCCATAGACCGCGTGGGATCCGCCTGCACACTCTTCAGAAACAGACCTTCATCCCATGAAGCGTCAACGACCTCGATCTTGTCGTACCCCGCGCCCTTCATCTGCTTCACAAGATCCTCGGTCAAAGGATCATACTGGCGTGCGAGGACGGATTGTGAATCTGCATCGACCACGTCCGTTTTCACAAAACGACTCGCGATCTTGGCGGGGTCAATCTTACCTTTAAGAGACAGCGTCTCGATACGGTAGTAGAGATTCAGAAGCTCATCATCCGTTCCGTAGCCAATGGCCCGCAGAAATGTCGTCGCGAGAAACTTGCGGCGGCGGCGCTTCCTGTCCAGATAGATATAGAGCATATCCGAAGTGTCGAACTGGACTTCCACCCACGAACCGCGATCCGGGATGATCCTGAAAGAAAACAGGATGCTGCCATTTGCATGGACGGATTGCTCAAAACAGATGCCCGGCGAACGGTGCAACTGGCTGACGATGACACGTTCCGCCCCGTTCACAACAAAAGACCCCTGATCCGTGATCAGCGGAATCTCGCCCATGTACACATCTTCCTCGCGGACGTCTTTACCTTCCTTAACCCTGAATGTGACATAGAGGGGCGCGGCAAATGACTGCCCTTCCCGCATACATTCCAGAGCGGTCAGTTTAGGCTCCCCGATCTCGTACTTGGCGAAATCAAGGACACACTGGCCATCGTAGCTCTCGATGGGGAAGACTTCTTTCAGAACAGCCTGTAGTCCGACACGTTTACGGCGAGCGGCGGGTATGTCTTTCTGCAGGAATTCCCGATAGGAAGTGGTCTGGATGCCGATCATATCCGGCAGATCGATGACATCCTTCAGTTTTCCATAGTTGATACGTTCAGCCATACCCCACCTTTTCAATTAAGAGCCAATACAACACGGATTGGACGCACGCCCCGAGGCGTGCGCCCGTGCGAGTTTCTGTGCGGTGCTATTTAACCTCGACCTGCGCACCGGCGGCTTCAAGCTTGCTCTTAATCTCTGCTGCCTCTTCCTTGGACACGCCTTCTTTGACCGGCTTCGGCGCCGAGTCAACGAGATCCTTGGCCTCTTTAAGACCCAACGACGTCAACGCGCGGATCTCCTTAATGACCTGGATCTTCTGTGAGCCCGCACCGGCGAGGACGACCGTGAACTCAGTCTGTTCCTCAGCTCCGGCATCACCGCCTGCCGCGGCAGGCGCTGCGGCGGCGACAGCCATCGGGGCAGCCGCGCTCACGCCGAGACGATCCTCAAGAGCCTTCACAAGCTGGGACAGTTCGAGTACAGAAATCGTCTCGATCCAGTCCACGAACTCAGCCATCTTCCCCTCAAGCTGGGGAGCCTCTTTTTTTTCTTCTACTTTTGCTTCTTCGGCAATGACTATTCCTCCTGACACTTCTTCTTTCGTAGATCGTTTTCTACCCGTTTTCCTTCTTTTCTTTGACTGCGTTCAAGGCATACAACAGACTGCAGAGCTTCTGGTTCATTACGCCAACGAACTGACTCAGCGGTGCAGCAATAGTGCCAACGGCTTGTCCGAGCAGAATATGCCTGGACGGGAGAGTCGCCAGCTTCTCAATGTCCGCAGCCGAAACAATTACCCCTTCGAGCCTCCCGATCTTGATCGTGGGGAGCTCGTTTTCCTTGATAAAAGCCTTAAGTACTTTTGCGACTTCAACAACATCCCCATCTCCGGAGATGACGGCGGTGGGCCCCTTGAGCCCGGCGTCAAGATCGTCCGCAACCTGCTTCACCATGCGGTTCTGCACGACGTGATATTCTGCGCTGACATCCCGAAGCCGATTCCGCAGATCTGACGTCTGCGACACTTTCAAACCCCTGTACTCCGTGAGGATCAGGAAGTGCTTGTTCTCAACGTGGCTTCGCAACTCGTCTACAATAGCTTTCTTCTCGGGTCTCATGTTCTCGCACCTCAAACAACTAATTCCTTCGAAACAACGCGAAGTCCCGGTCCCATCGTCGACGAGATCGTGCACCGCTTGATGAAAACGCCTTTGGCGGCCGTTGGCTTTGCGGACTTCACCGCATTGATCGCCGCCAGACAGTTTTCAGTCAGCGTATCCACGGAGAAAGAAAGCTTTCCGAACGGCAGCATCATGTTGCCATGTCGGTCCATTTTAAATTCAACACGGCCGGCTTTGAACTGGTTAACCGCGGATGCCGTGTCCTCAGTAACCGTTCCCGTCTTAGGATTCGGCATCAGACCCCGCGGGCCCAGCACCTTGCCCAACTTACGCACTTCCTTCATCGCATCCGGCGTTGCCACTGCGACATCAAAATCCGTCCATCCGCCTTGTACTTTCGCAATTAGATCTTCGAATCCAACGGCCACGGCACCTGCCTCGCGAGCGGCATCGGCCGCGGGCCCACTGGCAAACACGGCAACCTTCACTTCTTTACCCGTTCCGTGCGGAAGAGCTACTGTCCCACGGACCATTTGGTCCGACTTAGTGGGATCTACGCCCAGGCGAAAAGCGATCTCGGCGGTCTCGTCGAATTTCGCCGTTCCGTTTTCTTTGAGAAGCTTGATCGCATCAACGATGTCCAGATCTTCCGTCTGGCCGATGTTTTCGATCACCTGTCGGTATTTTTTTCCGTGCTTGGCCATTTTACTCTACCTCAATACCCATGCTTCGCGCCGTGCCCGCAATGATCCTCACGGCCTCATCGACGCTGTTCGCGTTCAAATCCTTTTCCTTCGTCTTCGCAATCTCCTCGATCTGCTTACGCGTTACCTTTCCCACTTTCTCGCGGTTCGGCGTAGGCGATCCTTTTGCGATACCTGCCGCCCGCTTCAGCAAGGTGGCGGCGGGCGGGCTCTTCGTGATGAAAGTGAAAGATTTATCCTGATAGACCGAAATCACAACCGGAATGACAAGGCCGGCCTGCGACTGCGTCGCCGCATTGAAAGCCTTGCAGAACTCCATGATGTTCACGCCCTGCTGCCCCAGTGCAGGGCCAACAGGCGGCGCGGGGTTCGCCTGTCCGGCAGGTATTTGCAGTTTGATTATTCCTGTGACTTTCTTAGCCATGATACATTTCCTCAAACCTACGAACGCTCAACCTGCCAGTACTCAAGTTCTACCGGTGCCGAGCGCCCGAAAATCGAAACGGATATCTTCAACTTTCCACGATCTGGGTCGACCTCTTCAATCACCCCATTGAAATTCAAGAATGGGCCATCCGTAATCTTCACCGTCTCTCCCGGTTCAAAAGTAACCTTCGGCTTAACGGTCTCCTTCTTCTCCTCAATCTGGCCCATGATCGTGTCCACTTCTTCAGGCCGAAGAGGCACGGGACGATCACCACCGACAAAGCCTATGATGCCTGACGTCTCCTGGGTGAAGTACCAAGTCTTCTCGTTCAGACTACTCGCATCATCATAAAGAGCCATCTGCACCAAAACATAACCGGGGAAGAACTTACGCGTCGTCGTCGTTCGCTTTCCCTGTTTAACTTCAGAGACCTTCTCTGTCGGAATGAGGACCTCGCCTATGCAGTCCTGCATTTCTTCCTGCTTCAGTCTCTTCTCAATGCTCTCCTTGACCTTGTATTCCTGGCCCGAGAGCGTATGCAGCACAAACCACTGTTTTTCCATCGTAGCAATCCGTATCCGGCATTGGTGCTAGCGAATCACGAGGCCCATCAGCCACATCAGCCCCGTATCACTGAAACCGACAAACACTGCTAAAATCACACAAGAAACGATGACCACAACCGTTGATTCAACGAGCTCCGGCTTCGACGGCCACGCGCACTTTTTCAATTCAACCCGGACATCCGTTACGAAGCCCTTGATCGAATCCACAAATTCACCGATTTTGTTCATCTTCCGCGCCTTGTTTCAGACTTTCGCCGTCCGGTCCCGTCTTTGCTGGCAGGCCAGGAGGGACTCGAACCCCCAACACCCGGTTTTGGAGACCGGTGCTCTGCCAAGTTGAGCTACTGGCCTTCCTGTTCAATAGTCCCGGATCGACCTCCCGTTCCAGCTTGCGGTTCCGACCTTCATCGACCATCAACCTGATGGCCAGCCGACCCCGGGGAGCCTTCTAACGCGCTCTTGTGTTCAGCAGGGAGCACATTCGAAAGCACGCTCCCAATTTATCCCGAATGTCCCTCTCAGGAGGAGACTCGAAGCAATTCTCTCCCGGCGAAGCGGCAGGCGCTCAGACCTGCCGCTTCCCGGAAAGGTATTATGCAATAATCTCTGTCACGCGTCCGGCACCCACGGTCCTGCCACCTTCACGGATAGCAAAACGCATATGCTGTTCCATCGCGATCGGCGTGATCAGCGCCACGTCCATGCTCACGCTGTCACCCGGCATGACCATGTCAACACCCTCAGGAAGGGTGATATCACCAGTGACATCCGTGGTACGGAAGTAGAACTGCGGACGATAACCTTTGAAGAATGGCGTGTGGCGCCCACCTTCCTCTTTGCTGAGG
>JAHIZV010000157.1 GCA_018814445.1 Verrucomicrobiota bacterium
CACCCCACGATGCGATTGACCCTGGAAGAGCTCAGACGCAATCAGGATCTGCGCAAGCTCGGAGAGATGGAACATGCCGGGGAGGTTCCTGAAGCCTGGAACATCAGCCGGTTTCTTTCGGTCCTGGGGCGGGAGCCCTTTCGAGACTTACTCCAAGGCGTCTTCGCCCAGATGGTGGCCAAGCTGGCTGGGGCCGTCGAAGATCTCGGCAAGCAAACCGCGGGAGACGCGACGCACTTGAGCGCCCGGCGTCGGGGACGCTATGAGCCGGGGTTGTGCGAACCCGATGGGGGCCGCAAGGAGTATGTGGATCAACAGGGACAAGTTACCGAGGCGTTCGAATGGTTTGGGTATAAGCTGCATGTGCTCTGCGACTCACGTCACGAAGTGGCCCTGGCCTATCGGATTACACCAGCTTCACGGGCCGATAATGAGCAGGTAGAAGCCTTGCTGCATCAGGCCGAGGCCGCTCTGCCCGAAAAGCGTATGCAGACGATGGCTTATGACAAAGCCTATGATGACGGGAAGGTCCATGCCCTGCTTAAGCAACACCACGTTCGTCCGGTGATCCAACAACGCGCGATGTGGAAAGAAGAACCCGAAAGAGTATTGCAAGGTGCGGGCATCGGCAACGTCGTCTATGACGAAGCCGGCACGGTTTACTGCTACGACCTGGTCAGCAATCCGGTGGTACGCCATGCGATGGCTTACATCGGTCACGAACCTTCACGCGGTACGCTCAAGTATCGTTGTCCGGCTGAGCACGAGAGCTGGCGGTGCGCCTGCTCCAAGCGCTGCAATAAAGGCAAGCGCTATGGCATGACCGTTCGCGTCAAGCAGGAGATCGACCTGAGACGCTTCCCTCCTATTCCCCGAGCCACCAAAAAGTTTGAACGCTTGTACAAAGGCCGCACGGCCTGCGAACGAGTCAACGCCCGCTTGAAGGTGTTCTGGGGCGTCGACGACGGCAATGTAGGAGGCGGCGCTTCCTTCCACGCCAACGTCGGGGTCATCATGGTCGTGCACATCGGCTTGGCGGCCCTGATGGCCGGGGTCCCACGTCGCGATCCACAACGCAAGCTCGGTCAAACCCGACTCTCACCGATAGCCAAAGCATTGCACGGATCTTGAACCTCAGTGCTACCAAATGCTCTGTTACGTAACGGCTTTGGTGCGCCATAGCTTTCTTCTCGGCACATTCTCCAAAAAACACGCTCCTTGGCAGCCACTCTCTACGCTCCCTGCTGCTTACGCTCATCCGCTCTCTCTTTACAGCGCAAACGGCTCGAGTAGAAAACTGCATATCTCCAGATTCAGTGAAGAAAGCTATTTAGTTCACCCGTCTCCGGGCTGATTCCTAACTTGTGTTCCTGCAAATGTGCGTGGTCACCAGACCTGCTGATCTCCGGACGGAATACGGAAAGATGAAAGGGACAGCCTCCCGGCACCCCCACTCACCCATTCTCTCCGAATCGCAGAATCAAGCGGGGCGGCCTCCACACGCCCGCACTCCCATACGGACATCCCCGCCTCACATTAGCGGTCATTCGCGGTTCCACCGAGATGCTCCCATGTGCAGTCTACTTCAAGTATCCCGTGCGCGTCGGTCGGGTTCTTGACGGCGAAGGGATACCAGTCTTCTCGGCGGTGGTATTGTGTGGCGTGGTCCCAGGAGTGCATGGAAAGGGACAGGAAGAAGTTGCCCTGGAGGAGTTTCAGTGGCGACAGATCGAGACGCATAACGCCCTCACCTTCAATAGCATCTATCGGAACATTCATGATCTGCGTATTGGTTCCGTAGATGTAGTATCCGTTGCCTGTTTTCAGGGAGAAACCGAACACGGGTTTTTCGAGCCGCTTGTGCGCTTTGTAGCGGATCTCGACAGTCATCTTTCCGCCTGCCGTGAACAGCCCGCTGTCGCTGCCGCTCTCATTCAGGAGTTTCACATCGACAAACTCCGCTTCCCGACTTCCGAACTCCTGCGTGTACAGGTACCCGCCCTCGCCCATGTACCGGCGGATGTACTGAAGGATGACTTCGGACGGCTCGCCCTTCTCAACGAGCCTGCCGCCGTGGACGAGGTAGACTTCGTCGCAGAACTCTTCGACCGTCTGCAACGCGTGCGAAACGAACAACAGCGTCTTGCCCCGGCGCTGGAAATCGCGAATGCGGTCAAGACACTTCAACTGAAATGCGATGTCGCCAACGGAGAGGACTTCGTCGATGAGCAGGATGTCCGGATCCATTTCGACAGCGACTGCAAATCCGAGCCGCACGTACATGCCGCTCGAGTAGTGTTTCACCGGCATATCGATGAATTCATGCAGTCCCGCGAAGTCGACGATGTGGTCGAAGCGTTTCTTAATGTCTTCGCGCGGTATGCCGAGAATAGAGCCATTCAGAAATACGTTCTCCCGCCCTGACAGATCGGGATGAAAACCCGCGCCCAGTTCGAGCAGGGAGGAGATTCGGCCCTCGGTCCGCACTTCGCCCACCGTGGGCGTAATGGTTCCCGCGACGAGTCCGAGCGTGGAACTCTTTCCAGAACCGTTCGGACCGACCACCCCGACGGTCTGACCTTTGCGCACATCGAAATCAACGTCGCGCAACGCCCAGAACGTCTCGTAGGGCTGACGTCTGACCAGACTGCTGACGGAACCGAACAGAGTCGGCGGCGCGTGCCCGCGGACGCGATAGGACTTGCCCAGCCCCCGCGCTGTTATCGCAGCCCCAATGGTTGACGGTTGATGGTTCATGGTCGTTGCAGGTTCAAAGTTCTATGTTCAAAGTCTGCCCATGCTCACAACATATCCGCGAAGTTCTTCTGTGCATGTTTGAATACCTTGAGTGAAATCATGAACAGGACAAGCGGCCAGATGAAGCCGGCCGCAGCCCATCCGTTGAAAGGGCAAGCCATGCCGGGCAGAGTCAGGATGCGGTACCCCGTGATGATGCCGGAAAGGGGGTTGAGCATGTAGATGCCCGCGATCAGCGAATCAGGTCCGGCAAACGTGTGCAGGAGTCCGAGATCGTACATGACCGGGCTGAGAAAGAACCACGCGCTCAGAAAGACACCCACAAGATGCTGCGTATCGCGGAAGTAGACGTTGGCGCTCGACAGCAGGAGCGCGAGTGTCAGGTTGAACATCGTGTGATACAGGATCAGCAGGGGCATCGCCCAGACCCACCCGCTTATGAACTGTCCTTTCATAACGAGCATGATGCCTATGATGACGAACTGGACGATCAGGCTCAGCAGGAAATTGACGAGGTTCGCCAGCGTCACCGATACGGGCAGAAGAACACGGGGAAAGAAAACCTTCTTCACCAGGTTTGAATTGCCGGTAATCGCGGACATGCCGCTGTTAACGGAGTTGACCGTGAACTGCCAGGCGAACACGCCGATGACGATCTGCTCCAAAGGCACCCCGCGCGCGAGCAGTCGCAGAAAGAAGACGTAGATCACCGCCATGAAGAGCGGAGTCAGCAGACTCCAGAGAAGTCCCAGCGCGGAACTCTTGTAGCGGCTCTTCAGCTCGCGCGAGACGAGGTTGGCGACGAGCTCGCGATGGCTTCTTATGGTTTGGAACAGTGTGATCATGTCGATGCACAGGAAACTGAATGGGGGAAAGGGAGAAAGGGGGAAAGGGAGCCAGATACCCCCACTCTCCCGTTCTCCCATTCTCCCATTCTCTCTCTCATTCCTTCTTCTCCAGCGTCTCCATCAGAAGCGTCACCCGGGCATCGCGGCCGGCCTTCTCCGACGCGGTGATATGACACTCAACCAACTGCCACGGCGGCCGCTGTTTTTCGGCAACCGAAAGAAACGCGCCCAGGCCCTTCAACGGCAACTCGTCAAAAATGACATCCATACGGCGCAGGGTCCACCCCGAACTGACGGGGCGGGCGTCACGTTCCCGGATCTCCGCCTTGTCGCTGACCCCCGCCTCGGAAAGCACGTCGCGCAGGGGAACCACTGTTTTCGATGACAAGGCCTCGTACGTCGCCACGGCGGCACGCTCATTGGCGCTACCTGCCTTCAGACCCCGAAGCGTGTCGAGGTCGGCGGCTTTACGGGCGATCCGCCCCTTCATTTCCCTCCCTATGCCCCACGAGCGCAGTGTGAGACCGCCGGCACACAGAAGAGCCGCGGCGGCAATGATCCACGCAAAACGGGTGATGCCATCGCCTCGCATCAGATCCTCCCCCCCCTGAAGTTGAAGTGAACCCTTTCGTCGGCGCCCGCGTCTTCACGATCGAGCTTCGGTTCATAGCCAAGCTTTACCGCCAGCGTCTTGATCTGCTCACAGTGATCCCAGTCATCGGCCGTCCCCTTCAACGCCAGGGCATCGGATCGAACGGTCAGCGTCTCAAATTCCAGACCCGCCGCCGCGGCGACTTCCATGCAGGCGGCCAGTGTGCGCGAAGGGCTCTCACCGAAAGCACGCGTGAAAGGCGCGCGCAGGGCTACCTTATCGGCGACGGCTTCCCTGGCCATGCGGACTTCCTGACCATACTGGACGCCGGGACCGTAGATATCCCTCGCCGCCTCGGTGAGCGATTCCTGCAGTCTTGATTCATGATTCTCCAGGACGCGCACCCAGGCCAGGTTCAGAAGGCATATAAGGATTCCCGCGGCGGCGTAGGCGCCGGCGAACCTCAGACTCCTTCGGCGCCGCCACTGAATCGTCTGCTCGTGCACATGCTCTCCGGTGCGAAGATCGCAGGGCACAGCGGTTGAAAGTGACCGCCCTGCCACGGCGCGGGCAAGAAACGAAACGTTGTTTTCATGCGTGTCAAAGGAAGCGATTCTTTCAGACTTGAGATGTTCTTCAAAAAGGGCAATGGCCGCCTTGTCGTCAGCCCCGGGCCCCGTCCACACCCACTCAACAGCAGAGCCGGATTCCCCCTGCAGATCGGCGTGGAGAATCCGATGAACACGGGCGGCAAATGCTTCGGGGGCATTCGCCTCCGGAAGAAGACAACTGTGCGCGCTCATCAGCGCTTCGGCTCTGCCGAGAACCAACACTATGCGATCCGGTCGCACGCATGCGGTCACGCGCAGCGTCCCGGGATCCAACGGTTTTTCGGCATGACTTTGAGACCAGATAGCCAGCCCCTCGTGATCGAGTACAACCGGCGCGGCAAAGAGACTTCGGCACTCCTCAATGCGGCTCTCCAGGCTCTCGCGCTGGACGGCGACGGCCAGCGCGCGGACGCGCCCGTCCTCCGGGACAATCATCGGGAAAACGTGCGCGCATTTCTCCAGCGGAAAAGGCAGCTGGATGTCCAGCAGAGAAGGCAGAACCTGCCTGCTCTTCGAAACGGAAGCGAACGGCGTCTTCAGCCACCGCACGGTGCTGCTGCTCACGGGCACACACGCCGCGATCGTGGCCTTGCCCTGCGCGAATTCAGCTACGGCCCGGGTTCGAGCCTCCGTGAACGAGGGGTTGGCGGTATCCGAAGGACCGTCATAGACCATCTCGCAGCTCGTCGACTTTCGTTTGCGCACGGCACGCACGACCGTAACGCTTCCCGACGAAACGTCGATGCCGTACGCTGTGTTCACTGCGAAATGTCTGCTTTCAGCCAAACCTCTCCGATCCTTACATGATCCATTGGACCACTTTGACATCACCGTCCGCATTCCTCTCGGACAGCGCGAGCACGGTGACCGCTTGATCCCCGGTCATCGCCGTAACTTCGATTCTGTAGAAACTGCTCTGAACGCCAAGATAAGGCCGAATCTCCTCCCAGTACAGCGCGTCGCTGATCGTCATCGCGAGCGCGTCGAGGTTATGGAAAGGATGATCTTCACGCATGACAAGCACGTAGTCGACCAGGTCGTCCCTCGCGAGCCCGAGAAGACCCAGAAGAACGGCCCGGCCTGCCGAATTGATGTTTACCTTGTTGAATCCGTTCCGGGCGCCGGGAATCGTTGTGAAGGCATCGACAAAATCCTCGCTGAACGCCTGCCCTGCCGACCGCCTGCTGTGCCGGCGGAAGTACTCTTTGTCGAAACCTTCGATCCACAACATCTCGCGCCATCCGGTGAGAGCGCGGTCCGGCGTCTCGTAGGACTCATCCCGCCCAAGATAGAAATCATCTTCACGAAATCCTTCGTCGTCGGCATCGACCCAGTCAACGAGAGCGTCCAGCCTGTCCGAAGGGGTGAAATCGCCGCACAATGTCATGATATCCGCCATGATGCTTTCGGGCGCGCGCAGCGGCATCTGCGTCGTCTGCACGGTCAGGTTATTGATGTCGAATTTGCCGTTCTCATCCGTGACGCGGACAAACAGCTTCGTGCCTTCGGGGGTCTCGTAGTCGAAGATTCCGAGCCACGGCTCTTTGAGATCGTCGACTTCGAGGCTCGCGTCATCTGCGATCTGCTTCAGCACCGAGAGCACCGCATCCGTTGCTGAAGCGCGCAACTTAACCTTATCAGCAAGCGCGGCCTCCTGCCTGAGGCTTGCGCGGGAAGACAACTGCGCCTGGAGAACAAGACCGGAGATGATACCGAGAAACACCAGCACAAGGATCAGCGCGAACCCTCTTCTCTGTGGCGTCATAATCCCCCGCTCAAGAAGTTCTATCCTCATCATCGGGCGGCACGAGCATATCTTTTGAAATCGCGGCATGCTTCATGTTCTGCTCTCTCCGCTGGTACGCCGATATGGCCCCTCGCGCCGCCAGCAGGAGAATACCCATGATCACCTCCAGGACAACGAGCCACTTTACCTGTGCCGTTACGCGTTTCTCCAGCACGGCGATCCCGAGCACCGCGAGGGCGCTGACAAGACACACGGGCCCCAGCACGGTCAGCATCAGGCTGATCTTCTTCAGCGTGCGCCGGCCGATTCTGCGTTTGTGGCGGGACCGCCGCCGCGAGCTTCTATATCGTTCATTCATGAGACATCCGGGTTAAGGCGCCGTATTCTCACACATCAAACCGCTGATTGACAAGGGCTCAACACCTGCCATTCTATTCGTTTCCAATTGTTCAAAACGGGGCCGGCATCGGCGCGCCCCTGACTGGAGTGATGACGATGAAACGGATAGCCCGGAAGACAGCTCTTATGTTCCTGACCGCAATGCTCTTGCTGCCTGCGGCCAGAGCGCAGGAAAGTGAAAACACAGCGCTTAAGATTCAGTCGAAAGCCTACGTATCTCTGGTCCGGGCAGACCAGGCGCGCGACGAAAAGGACTGGAACTCGGCCCTGCCGCTTTACCGTGAAGCGCTGAAAAGCTACCGCCAGCTCGCTACAACCCACCCCTCCTGGCAGCCGGACATCGTGGAGTATCGCTCTTCCTATTGCGCAAACCAGATCAAGAAGATTCAGGGCGTGGTCGCCCCGAAGAAGAAACCCGCTGCGGCGGAAAACGAGGAAGACACCTACAAGGCGCGCTACAACGCGTTGATGAAGGAGAACCAGTACCTTCACCGGCGCATCTCCGAGGTCGAAGCCGCGGCGGGAGAGAAGACGGACGATGAATCAGGTGCGGATCTGACCATTGCGCAGTTGGAAGCGGATGTGGCCGCACTCGAGAACGAACTTCGCGTCACGCGGCAGGAAGTCGCCCGCTCGGGAAAACAGAATTCGATCGAACTGCAGAAACAGAACGCGCGCCTCAAAGAAGACCTAGCTCAGATGCAGGCGAAGAATGCATCCGATTCCGAAACGCTCGGACAGCTTCAGCAGCAGATCGCTCAACTGACGCAATCGCTCACCGAATCGCAGAACGCGCAGAAATCGCTTCAGCGGTCGCTCGACGTCACGCAGAAACGCCTCGGCTCGGTCGAGGAACTGGAAGCGCGGGCCACGGAGGCACAGCGGAAAGCCGAAGACGGCGACAAGGAAGTGAAAGACGCCCGCAGACAGATCAAGTCGCTTGAGAAGTCTGCTGCCGACCACATGGAAGAGGCCGAACAACTGCAGAAGAAACTCGCGCAACTGGAGCAGGAGACCAGGGATCTCCGCGCCGCGAACAAGGAATCGGCGGCAGCGGCGGACAGTCTGAAATCCTTCAAGAAAGAGAAGGACGCTCTCCTGAAGGACCTCGCTGCGGTGGAGGAGAAGCTGAACGACGCCGTCTCGACTGCGGACAGTCTGCACAAAGAGCTGAAGGCGGCGACCGATGCGCGGGCAACGCTCGAGAAGGAACTCCAGAAGAAAAAGGAAGACCTGACTGCCGAGACTAGACAGACCGTTGAACAGCTCACGTCAGAGAACAAGGACTTGACACAGGAAATCTCGGCGGCGCGCGAGGAGTCCCGGCTTCTCGCCGAACAGATCGCAGAACGAGACAGGGAAATCGCCGAGGCCAGGAAAGCGAACGACACGTCTGACCTCAAGAAGGAGCTTGCACAGACGGAGAAGAACCTGACGGAGGCCGAAAAGGAGCGCGATAAGCTCGCCGCCCAGATCGCGGACCTTGAGAAGCAGGCCCAGGAGAGAGACTCCGACTCCGCATCTGGACTCAAGGCCGAACTCAAACAACTGAGGCGAGATATCAAGGATGCGGTCAAGGAACGTGATGAGTTCGAAAAGATCGCGGCGAACGCCGTCAAGACCTCGCGGGATCTTGACGCTGCAGCCATCGAACTCAGCGCGGAGGTCGCAAGCCTCCGCGATCAATTGGCCTCCGCGACAAAGGGTGATATGGCGGCGGCATTGAAAGAGAACGGCGCCCTGAAAGCAGAATTGGCCCGGACGAAGGATGAGAGCAAATCGCTTTCAGCAAAACTCCGCGGCGCTGAAGCCGAGTTGAAGAAGTCGGTCGAGGAAATCGGCGATCTGCGGGGAGAGAACGAGAAGCTCGCGAGAAAGACGGCGGAGCTGGCCGAGGAAGTGTCCGCCGTCCGCGAGTTGAAGAAAGAGAACAAGGCGTTGGCCAAACAGCTCGCGAGTCTCCAGAAGGATCTGAAGGATTACGAAGATGCCCTGCGTGGAGCGAAGCTCGAGAACGACGATCTTCGCAAGGCGGCATCCACGTTTGAAGCTAACGCCGAGGAATGGCGCAAGCAGGCGGAATCCAAGGGGCCCTCCCCCGAAGCCGAGAAAGTCAAAGAGCTGACCAAAGTGAACGGGCGGCTTGAGAAAGATGTGAAAGACCTCTCTGCGCGTCTCGCGACGAGCTCTGAGGAGGCGGAGTCCCTTCGAGCTGAAAAAGCCCGGATCGGTGATGAACTGAAGAAGACTGCAGGCAGACTGGACGAACTGGAACAGACGGTGGCTGAGCAAGCCAAAGGCCTTCGGGAAATCGGCGACGCCAAGGCCATGGTTGTGACTCTTCAGCAGCAACTGAAATCGGCAGAGGAAGAGGTCGAGCGATCGAGAGAGTTCCTCGAAAAGTACGACGATCTGCTCGCACAGAACCGGGCCCTTTCGAGCCAGGTTCAGGACATGCAGGATCAACAGGTCGCCTACCGCCAGGAACGCGACGATGCGATCAAGAAAGCCGGCAAATGGGTCAAGAAGAACGACGAACTGAAGGCGCAGGTTCGCGAAGTCCAGGAAGAGCTTCATCGCCTCGAGCAACTCGTCCGCTTCATGCAGAACGAGTATTCGAAGGGAAAGTGATCAAATCGGGCGAGTCCGTTTGATAGTTCACGGTTGATGATCTATGCTGGGTGGTCCTGTCAACCTGTGAACACCCGGAATCCGGAGGAATATCAAATGGCTACATACGAATGTGCAAAGTGCGGAATGGCCGTCAATGCGACGTGCGCGAAATGTGACGCTCCTCTTGTTGACGATATCCTCAAGCTCGATGACGGCACGGAAGTCCGCATATCAAAATGCCCCAACGGCCACGGCAAGATCAAATCCCCCCTGTGCTGCGGCCAGGATATGAGCTGTAACATCGGTTGATTGTTCCTTGGGTCGTTGTGGTCCCTGGAGACAAAGGACCAAAGGGACCCAAAGGACTTACAATGACACAATGGCGTGCGCGAAGCGCACCTACTCCGCCCACCGCGCGCGGTCGGTCAGGAACAACTGGTCGACCTGGTTCAGCGGGAATCCCTGCGAGAGAGGGAAGTCCGGCGGCATACGTCCCTGGAGAATCGGGAACCAGCTCTGGTATGCGCCCGTCGCCAGCGAACGCGCGTACGTGCGATCGCTCGTAAGCGTCGTGAAGTAGAGTCCGCTGATGAGCTTGGTGTAGTCGTTGATTTCGTAGAATTCATCGAGCGTGAGAGGAAGCTGCAGCGAACTGCGGTCGCCATACCACGCGGTCGCCCAGGGCATGTCCGTACACATCAATTCGTTTTTCTTCAGCAGGTCGCTCACATGCGTGATGTACGGAGGAAAGTAAGGAGGATAGGGCCATCCCGGATGCGGAGGAAGCAGCGTCAGGAACAGCGGGAGAACACACCAGACGACAAAGGATCCTATGACCGCGTTGTGTAGAAGCTTCACGGCAAGTGCAAGTCTATCGAGCAGAAGATAGAAGAACGCGAGTCCGTAGAGCATGACAACAGGCCAGAAGACATGCAGAAGCCGTATCGAGCTCTCGCCGAACGCCGACACGATTACAATGAGCGCAACGCCGGACAGCGCTATGCCCCACCTCAGCAGGTGAACACGCATTCTTACAAACCGGTAGAAGTAGCCGACCAGGAAGAAGCAGACGACGAAACCATCGCCGATCGTGCGCAGATTGCCATCGACCATCTTTCGAATGTTCTCAACCATCTTATGCCTGATCGCAGCGGAGATGTTCTTATTCTCGAATGCGGGGACAAGTGATCTTTCAAACGTGTCCTCTTCGAAAATCGGCGAGTCATTCAGCGCCGTATAGGGTGCGAGACCCAGCAATCCGCCGCTGACCATCTTGTTGCGGGCAAGCCAGGGCGAGATACCGATGAGAAAAGCGACAACCAGAACCAGCGCCCACCTCCATCCGTTATCCTTGATCGACAGTCCGTAGACGAGGGCCAGCCCCGGCACAAGCGCGACCGCTCCGTAACGCGTAAGGAAGGCGAGAATGCAGAGCAGGACAGAGAAGATGAAAGGGACAACGGCCTCGCGCGGGTGCTTTCCGTCCTCTATCCGACTCAGAAACACCACCGTCGCGAAAATCGCCCCCGTAACGATAAGCGTCAGCATAGGAAGCGCCGTGCCCGACAGGCTGTCCTGCCAGACCATGTTGCTCAACGCATAGAGCGTGCCCCCCATCAGAGCCACCCGGCGGTCGAACAACCGGTTCCCCATCATAAAAATCAGAACAGCCGTGGCTACGACAAAGATGTGATTGATGACGATGACGCGTTTCTCGGGCGAGAACACGCCGCCGCGCTTCTCGCGCAATTCGCTTCCAGCCGCTTCCCACTTCACATTGAAAAGACCGGCCGCGAGAACGGCTGGGTAGAGAGGCGGATGCAGTATGTCCGGGTGAGCGTTGATCATCGGGTCCGCTTTGGACGATTTCTCGATGAGATACCACATGCTGGCCGGGCGGATATTCTGAGTCTGAAATTTCTTGGTGGCCTGCAGGTTGCGCGCGATCTGGGCGCAGTCCATGGCATCTTTATTGTCGAAGCCCTTAAACTGCGTGGCCGTATAGAGAAGAATAATAACGAAGATGAAAAGGAAGTAGAGGAACGTCTTGATCAGGCGGAGACCGATGCCGACATCGACATTGTAAACGATGTCCTGAATCTTCGATTCAAATGGTTTTGCTGCCATTACGGCTCCCTATTCTTCCATCCCGATTCCGATGCATACTATAGTCCAAAGTCCAAAGTCCAAAGTCCAAAGTCTCCGCAGTCAGATTTCCCTGAGCCCGTACTCGTTGAGCTTCCTGTGAAGGGTGCGCCTGCTGACGCCCAACTGCTCCGCCGCCTTCGTCCTGTTGCCGTTGTTGGCTTTGAGCGCCTTGATGATCATTACCTTCTCGGCTTCCTCGAGCGACATATCGGCCGAAGGGCCGCGCCCGCCCCTGCTTACACCTTCCTCGCGAACCACCGCGGGAATGTCCTTTACGGTCAGTCGCCCGCCCTTGGAAAGCACAACCATCCGCTCGAGTACGTTTCTCAGCTCCCTGACGTTTCCCGGCCAGGTATGCGAACATAGAATCGAGATCGCATCCGGGGTCAGACCTTCGATGTGCTTCCCGTTCTCCTCACTGAACTGCCGGACAAAATGCTGAATCAGTAAAGGTACATCGCCCGTCCGCTCTCTTAACGGCGGAATCCGGAGCGCGACGACATTGAGCCGGTAGAACAGGTCTTCCCGAAACTCGCCCTCATCGACCATGCGCTTCAGGTCCCGGTTGGTGGCCGCGATGATTCGCACGTCCACTTCGATCGATTCCTCTCCCCCCACGCGTTCGAATTTCCTCTCTTCAAGGACGCGCAGAATTTTCACCTGGATACTGGGGGAAATCTCCCCGATCTCGTCCAGGAACAGCGTACCGCCGTCCGCCAGTTCGAATCGGCCGGCCTTGCGCTCGGCCGCGTCGGTGAACGCGCCTTTCTCATGTCCGAACAACTCGCTCTCGAGGAGCGTCTCAGAAAGAGCCGCGCAGTGCACGGCCACGAAGCGACCGTTCACGCGCGGACTGAGCCTGTGAATCGCCTTTGCCACCAGTTCCTTGCCGGTGCCGCTCTCGCCCTCCACGAGAACCGTCGCGCGCGACGGGGCCACCTGCCGGATGGTGTCGAACACTTCGTGCATCTCGATGGACTGTCCGAGAATGCGCTCCATGCCGTACTTCGCGTCCAACTGTTCGTGAAGCTGTCGGTTCTCGTTCTCCACCGCGCGCGAACGCAGGGCTCTCTTCAGAACCAGGTCGAGGCGATCGAGGTTGACGGGCTTCGTGAGGAAATCATAAGCGCCGCGTTTCATGGCCTCCACCGCCGTCTCGATACTTCCATACGCGGTGAGCAGAATGCAGACGGGTTGACTCTGCAGGGCAAGAATACGCTGCAGCAGCGCCATGCCATCCATGCCCGGCATGCGAATATCGCTGAGCACGACATCCACCGGTTTGGCGGCGAGGATATCCAGGGCCTCCTTCCCGTTCTCGGCGGTCAGCACGTTATAACCCCTGCGGAGTGCCCGGCTCAGTCCGTCGCGCGTGTTCTTCTCGTCGTCCACGACCAGTACG
>JAHIZV010000009.1 GCA_018814445.1 Verrucomicrobiota bacterium
ATTGTTCGTAGTTAAGCCCGTCAGGGCTGTGCCTTTCTTTGCCTGGCGCATCCGAAAGTGGTCTTAAGTCAGCGGCATTCTGGTCAGGCACGAATGGTATTCAATGGTATTCGAATGGTATTCCGGCACGCAAACCTTCACGGTCGTTTCGGTTGAATGAATGGCTGGAGGACAGAATAGCCGAAGAAGACGCGACGGGGCTGGAGTGAAGGGGTGCAAGTCACGCGTGATTTGACGATTGATTTGATGTGTTTCCGAACGTACGATGCGGTGCTTTGTCAGAAGACAAGCGGAAGAAATCAGAGATCGGACATTGTAATGCCTCTTTCAACAGCAGCGCAGATAGTGGGGATGGTGATGTTGGTGCTTCACCTGCCGCTTATGTTGGCGCCGGAAAAGGTCCGCAATGCCCTGGCGGGGTTTCCTCGAAATTCCGCTGCGGCACGGATTCTGGTGGGCGTGGACCTCTTCTGGGTGGCGTGGGTCGTTCTGCACGCGTCTCTGGGTCGTTTCGAGTTCCTGAAGCCCGGCGTCTATGTGGCCGCGCCCGTAGCCTATCTTCTTCTCGTTTTCTTCCTCGATGAACTGCTGGCAGCGCGTGCTGTCGGTGGTCTGTTTCTCCTGCTCGCGAATCCTGTCTTGAATATCGCACGATGGCACGAGTCCGACTGGCGGCTGGTCATGCCCGTGCTGGCCTATTCCTGGGTGATCGTGGGTATAGTGCTTGTATTAAGTCCATTCCGCTTTCGCCACATGGCGGACTTTCTGACAGGCGGCAGCAGGGCAAGGGTAACCGGTTTCGCCGGCGTCGCAGTCGGACTCTTCGTGTTGGCTCTCAGCCTTTTCGTGTACTGACACGTCTTACGACGTTGACTGCAAACGCTGCCCGATGACGTCGCGCGTTTGCAGTGGGCCTCGTAAGAGGCGTGGGCGGAGATAGGCAAAGTCAATCCAATGAAAAAGAACCCCCGATTCCTTGTACTCAGAGGCGGCGCGATCGGCGATTTCATCGTCACGCTTCCCGTTCTGCAGGCTCTCCGAGAGCGCTGGCCCGACTGCCATATCGAACTGGTCGGCTATCCTCATGTCGCCGGGCTTGCGCTGGCCGCGGGTCTCGTGAGCGAGGTGAAGTCTCTCGATGCCACCGGCATGGCGCGGTTCTTCGCTTCGAAACCGGTCTTCACCGCGGAGCAGGCGGACTACATTCGATCGTTTGATCTCGTATTCACTTATCTGCATGACCCTGATGGTCTCGTGAAGGAGAACCTCGAGACCGCGGGGGCACACCAGGTCATCTACGGCTGCCCGATTGTCGGTGAGCTGCACGCGTGCGATCATATGGTCGAGCCCCTCCGGAAGCTCGCACTCTACGTTGAAAATCCCACGCCCGGCCTTGATCTCGATTCATCCGCGAGAGACAGAGGAAGACGCATCCTCAGGAGCAAGGGACTCACAGGTCGTGTCGCTGTTCTTCATCCCGGGAGCGGGAGTCCGAAGAAGAACTGGCGCATAGACAGATTCAATGACCTTGCGGGGAGACTGGCGGAACAGGGATATTCGATTGCATTTATGACCGGTGAGGCCGACATCGATGTGGCCGGGCAGATTCGTGCGGATATGGCAAGGATCGAGGGTCTTCCGCTGTCGGAAGTCGCTTCTGTTCTGGCCGTATGCGATCTGTACATCGGCAACGATTCCGGAGTGTCGCACCTCGCTGCGGCGTTGGGCGCCCCGGCCGTTGTGTTGTTCGGTCCAAGCGACCATATGAAGTGGGGTCCCCGCGGGCGAAACGTGCGGATCATCGCCGGTAAGGATGGTGATCTGTCGGCAATAAGCGTGGCGGACGTACTCCTGGCGACAGCGGGCATCGACCCGGCAACGTCCGGATGATATTGACGGCAGACCGTATTCGCCTAGAGTCTACATTCACACTGACGAGAACCGGAATGACTGCTTTCAAACAGAACAAAGTTTCGCAGGCCACGTGGCCCTGGACCAATAGTGACAAGAGCGGCGCTCCTGATAAGCGCATGTCGCGGCCCATGAAGGCACTTATTCAAACCGGTGTCATGCTGGTTCTCGCATTCGTTTTCTATCGGTTCCTCGATAAACTCGTAATGTCGCGCATCATCCTCGGCATTGCGGGCGTAGTTCTCGTAAGCGGCCTCGCGATTCCCCCCGTATTCGATGCGATTGAGCGATTCGGAAAATGGCTTGGGCATATCCTCGGGACGGGCGTCACCTGGCTTGTTCTCGTTCCTTTCTACTACCTCTGCTTCGTGCCGGGTAGAGTGATTTTGAGGATGCAGGGAAAAGATCCGATGCATCGCGAATTTCCAACGGATGCGGAGACGTACTGGATTGCGCGCCCTCGTGTAAGGAGCAGCGATCAGTATAAGAAACAGCACTGATGAACATTCTCGGCATAAGTGCTTTCTATCATGACTCGGCCGCGGCTCTTCTGCGAGACGGCGAGATCATTGCCGCGGCGCAGGAGGAACGCTTTACGCGGAAGAAGCACGATTTCAATTTCCCGGTGAACGCGGTTAAGTACTGTCTTGCCGAAGGAGGGCTTGAGCCGGATCAGCTTGATGCCGTAGCCTTCTATGACAAGCCGATTACGAAGTTCGCGCGCATCCTCGAAACCTACATGAGTGTGGCCCCGAAGGGATTACCTTCCTTCATGATGGCGTGCCCGCTCTGGCTGAAGCAGAAACTGTGGATCCCGCTTGAGATCGAGAAGGCTCTCGAGACCGCGGGTATTCAGATGCCTGACAATATCTACTTCCCCGAGCATCACGAATCACACGCCGCCAGCGCATTCTATCCTTCACCTTACGAGAGCGCCGCCATCCTGACGGTTGACGGAGTAGGCGAGTGGGCTACGAGCACACTTGGTCACGGCAAAGGGAACGAACTCGAGATTATCAGCGATCTCCGCTTTCCGCATTCGATCGGCCTTCTCTACTCGGCGTTCACCTACTTCACCGGTTTCAGGGTGAACTCGGGCGAGTACAAGCTGATGGGACTCGCTCCCTACGGTGAGCCTAAGTACGTCGATACCATCAAAGACAATCTCCTTGATCTCCGTGACGACGGTTCTTTCCGGCTGAACATGGAGTATTTCGGATACATCGATGGCCTGAGGATGACCAGCGACAAGATGAATGACCTGCTGGACGGACCGCCGCGTGCAGCGGAATCCGATATCACGAAACGCGAAATGGATCTGGCGCGTTCGATTCAGGAAGTCACCGAAGAAGTCGTCATGAAGATGGCGAATCATGTTCACGAGGTCACCGGCGAGAAGTATCTCTGTATGGCCGGCGGCGTGGCTCTGAACTGCGTTGCCAATGGCAAGATTCTCCGTGACGGACCGTTCGAAGACATCTGGATCCAGCCTGCCGCGGGCGATGCCGGCGGAGCACTTGGCGCGGCCCAGATCATCTGGCATCACGTACAGGGGAACCCGCGTGTGGCTGACGGCAAGAAGGACACGATGAGAGGTTCGTATCTCGGACCTGAGTACAAGGATGACGAGATTGAAGCCTACATCAAGGCCAACGGATATGTTGCGAAGAAGCTCTCCGAAGAGGACTGGGCTCCGACCATAGCGAAGATTATGGCCGAAGAGAATGTTGTGGGACTGCACCAGGGCCGGATGGAGTTCGGACCCAGAGCTTTGGGCGGGCGCTCGATTGTCGGTGATGCACGCTCGCCGAAAATGCAGTCCGTAATGAATCTCAAGATCAAGTATCGCGAGTCCTTCCGTCCGTTCGCGCCGACGTGTCTTGAGGAACGTGTGAGCGACTTCTTCGAACTGGATCGACCTTCGCCCTATATGCTTCTTGTTGCTCCGGTGAAGAAGGAGCGCTGCAAAGACGTGAAGCATGACTCCAATAAGCCGATCCGCGAATGGGTCAACGAAGTCCGTTCGGATGTCCCCGCTATCACACACGTCGACTTTTCGGCGCGCGTGCAGACCGTGAAGAGGGAGACGAACAGACGGTACTATGACCTGATCAAGGCCTTTGAAGACATCACCGGATACGGTGTCATCATCAACACCTCCTTCAACGTCCGCGGCGAGCCGATTGTCTGCACGCCCGAAGACGCCTACCGCTGCTTCATGCGGACCGAAATGGACTACCTCGTCCTCGGCTCCTTCCTGCTCGATAAGAAAGAGCAACCGGAATGGAAGGAAAAGGGCGACTGGCGCGAAGATTACGTCCTCGACTGAGCGGTCGAAACGCATCCCCATATAGGCAGTCCCGATTGTAGCCGCAGTCTTCCGACTGCGGTGGGTTGGTGTTGGTTGGTGCAGTCATGAGCGCCGGCCGGAAGGCCAGCGCTACGTATTGTAGCCGCAGTCTTCCGACTGCGGTGGGTTGGTGTCGGTTG
>JAHIZV010000158.1 GCA_018814445.1 Verrucomicrobiota bacterium
GGCCACACTGCAGGTCGCGAATGACGATGACTTCATCTACATCCATTACCCGCTCCACGAACTGGCGAATCCAAACGGGATCGGAAGCGGAACGTATCTCACGATCGACGAAGACACCAACACGACCACGGGCTTCGACATTTTCGGCCTGGGCATCGTCGGCTCCGAGGCGAGCTGGCAGAACGACACCCCGTTCGAGCAGGCTACCGGCGTATGGAACACCGGCGGGGGCCTGACGAATGCCGCATACTCCGCCCTGCCCTACTTCGCGGACACCACCAACGTGGAAATCAGCATTCCCAGGATCGCGGCTCACGCCACGAACGGCCTGGCGATCTTCCCCGACAACGGTGGAAGCGTGAGCGTCTTTGTGTGGACCGATGAGGGGTTCGATGACATCTTCGGCGGCACCTACAGGTTCTCCATGCTGGTCACTCAGCCGGTATTCAATGCCGCCACGATCACCAACGTGGTGGCCATGAAGTTTCAGAGCCAGATCGGCGTCACGTATCGCCTGGACTACGCTGCAGGCCTCCCGGCTACGAACTGGATTTCCACAGGCTTTACGCTTTCTGGAAACGGCTCTCAGATGCGGGCTTACGACCCCACTGGTTACTCGACACAGAAGGTCTACAGGATCGTTGGAGAAGGCCCTTAGATTAGCAATTGACCGGGCATAATTATCTGTTAGAGTCTTGATGAAGCGGTTTATCAGTATGAGAACGTTCTGTCTATTGGCGGTATGTACGGTTCTTGCCCTGTCGGCCAGCGCCGACTTGATCGGCACATACAAGACCATCACACTCGACGGCAGCCTTTCCGACTGGAACGCCGCCGACACTCTCTACAACGATGCCGAAATCGGTGACGGATCACCTGCAAATTCTTCGTACGAAAACATCTACGCGGCGAATGACGGGATATCGCTCTATCTGGGCCTCGACACCAAGGTAACCGGCGGCGGCGATATCAACAACGACTGGACGCGCAATATCTACATGGATACGGACGTGAACAGCGGCACCGGCTTCAACGCAGGTTGGATGTCACATGGTTACGATCGCCTAGTTCAGTACGGTGCGGGCGGAGGTTCTTACTCCGTCTTTGAATTCAATGGAGCAACACAGGCTGACTGGGGATGGAACTGGCTCGGACTTATCGCATACTCCTACAGCGATGACATCGCGGAACTCGCGGTTCCGATTTCCAACTGGGCCTCACCGGCGACTCTGCGGTGATGGAATTCCACGTTACCGGCGGGAGCGTTACGGTCGAAACCTGGGGCCACTTATCTGAAGCGAGCGCGGAAACATACACGGTCGCGGTGCCTGAACCTTCTTCAGCTCTCCTCCTGTTGATTGGTGCTCTATGCGCAGGTCTGGTTCGCAGGCAGATACGACGCTAACTCGTTACATCTCGCCGCCCGTATTTAACGTCAGCCTGTTTTTCCGGGTACTATTCTTACCTGGCACTACTGGGGAGCACCAATGAGCAGCATTACACCCGCCAAGATCAAGCCAAGCCTCAGAGACGTTGCGGATGCGGCGGGCGTCTCGCGGTCGGCAGCTTCGCTCGTTTTGAACGACGGGGATATCCGAATCAGCGATGAGAAGCGTAAGCTGATCATGGATGCGGCACGCGAGCTGGGTTACAGACCTCACGTGGGCGCCCGAAGACTTTCACTGCAAAAGACCGATACGATCGGGCTTGTGATTCCCCAGGATCTCTCACGCCTCTCCCAACTTTACCTCTTCGAGCTGACTCGCCATATCACCGAAGCAGCCAAGTATCGCAACTACGATATACTCCTCGATTTCCTTCATCCCGCCAAACCTGAGTCACCGGCGGCCGATCCCACTCGCGTGGATGGAGCGGTGCTGATCAGTACAAGAACCGCCGAAGATCCCAGCTTCAATCTGATACAGGAGAACCTGCCATGCGTATTCATCGGAGGGGCATTCCTCGATCGCCCGCCGGAGAATTACGTCGATTTCGACATCAAGACCGGCACAAGCGAAGCAACGCGCCATCTTATTGGACTCGGGCATACGGACATCGCGTTCATGGCGGGTATCGCGAGCCCGGTCAAATACTCGGGATATGCCGACGCGATGAAAGAAGCTCACCTTACACCGCAGAAGCCAAGGGTGACCGGGCCGGGAGATCCCGACAAAGAAACGAGCCGGGCGCTTGAGGCGGTGTTCAACGAACACCCGAACACTTCGGCCATCGTCGCGGCCAACGACACGCTCGCGATCCGCCTCGTGAAGGCTCTAACGAAGAAGGGAATGCTGATACCTAACGATGTGTCGGTGGTGGGATTCGACGATATCGAAACGTCCAGCCTGATTATGCCGTCGCTCACAACGGTGCGTATTCCAATGAAAGAGCTGGCCGTTCTGACGGTGAATCATCTGATCGATCTCATCAGAGAAAAGCGCACGGAGCCCCTGCATGAGATCCTTCCAACGGAGTTGATTCTCCGGGATTCTACCCGTAGCCCCCGCAACTGACGGAGTGCGGGACAGGACCGTTGCCGCCTCTCTGACGCTCCCCGCGTACTTCATGGGTTGTCTACTTCCCCTGCAAATGACATACTGAATGTTCAGCGCAAACGTGTCTGGATGATCATGATGACTTCACTTCGACACCTGAACAGAAGGCTTTCTGTATCAAGAACTGTTCTCCATGTCACCTGTGCATCATTGATTCTTGCTCTCTTGCCTCGTGCGACCTTCTCCAAACCGGCAGAGCCGCAGTTTGTCGACGGAGATCCTTCACCTGTCGAACCCGCTCAGCTCGACATCAAAGACGTATCTATCTTCCGGTCCGGGGACGAGGGCCTCGTATTCCGGGTGAGATGCGGCGGGGCTGTTGACCTGAACAGACTGCGCATCCTGATCGACAAAGACGGCCCTGAAAGCGGCGAGCCGAATACAGGAGCGGAACTCATGCTCGAAGGCCCTACGCTGTATGTTCATCCCGCAGGAGGTGTCGCGTGGGAGTGGAACGCCCTGCTCAAACCGTTTATTTCCATTCAGCATGACACCGTTTGGGTGGAGATAGACGGCGTCGACTATTCCCCCGGACTCCGATGCGTAATCGAAACAACCGATGAGAAATGGGCTACTGCGGACCGATGGCCCAACGAGTCATCGCATGTGATAAACAGCGGCGCCCCTCCCTGCTTCGACCCTGCATCGATAGCCGACGAAAAGCCGGTCAGTGTCGATCTGTCCGAACTGCTGGCCTGTAAGCCCGAAGCTCTTTCCCCTGACTTCAAGGCTCTCTACATCGATCGGGACTGGACGCCTTTAACGAACGGGGCAATGCCTGCGCTCGAGTGGAGCGTCACGCCAATGGCCCGGGCCATCCCGATTGTCTTCACTTTGCGCGACGCCGTTTCGGGAAAGACTGAGAACTTCACGCCGACAACCGTATATACCAATGGCGCGGAGATCAGATGGTCGGGCAAGGCGCTCGGAGTGCAATGCGAACTTATCTCACAGCTCGACGAACGCGGAGACCTTTCTCTCACCGGACTTCTGGAGGCTGACTCCAACCGCTGCCTGACTGTCAGCATAGGCTGTGGAATGGATGTCACCGACTGGCTTTGGCACGACGATTTCAGGTTCAAGAGAGACATCGCATCCAGCAGCGATCCCTATCTTAATGCGGGCAGCAGTCCGTACGGGTCCATGGGACTTCAATCGCTGTTTCCTTTTGGCGTGATCAGCTCCGACAAAGTGTCTCTTGTGGTCGAAACCGATCCATCTGAACCCCGCATCCACAGGATCTCAGCCGACCCGAGAAACCGCTTCTTCGGCGTCAGCTACGACATCGGGCTGACACCTCGCACGCGCCGTTTCCCGGGGCAGGCCACATTCCGCTGTGCGCTCAGGGCAAGAACTTCACTCCGGTCGGAAGCGTTCCGCGAGACACTCGCGGAATTCTACCGGCGGAACCCCGATTTCTACAGAAGCAGGATTCCGCGACACGGCTTGTGGATGGCATTTCAGGATATATCAACATTGCCGCATGCCGAGGACTTTGGTTTCGTCTTCCTTGAAAGAGGGGGGCCGCCTGGAGAAGACGTGCAGTACTGCGAGGATAACGGCATTCTCTCTCTCGCCTACACGGAACCGTGGCTATACTGGCTCAACATCGCCGATAAAGCAGGATGGAATACGACGAACGCCATGCGGCTCATGAAACTGAAAGCCGCGACCGGTTCGGACCAGCCCGCGGAATTCGCGTCCGCCGCTCTGCTCGGCGCGGCCCGGGATAGAAACGGCAAGATACGTATGCGGTTTCTCCCTACTCCATGGAGCGCCGGCGCCAGGATGGAGATCAATACCGATCCGGATCTGGAGCCGACTGACGGCGCTCCCGTCAGTCGTGCCATGTCCGAGTGGCGTGCTGTCCGGACGGCTCTGAAAGACGAGCGGATCGATGGAATCTACCTGGATTCGATGCAGTCGATGCAGGAACTTGATTATGGCGGGGGATCACTTGCGGCTGCCGACTATCCCTGCACGTTTTCCATGAGCGAACTCGAGCCCGGAGTGGCCCTGCAAATCTCCGCCTACGAACTGACATCCGCCCTGCGCACGTACCTTGAGCAGCACGACCGCTATCTGATGGCGAACTTTCCCTGTTGGAACTTTCCTTTCTTCATGCCGCACATCGACATTCCGGGCGAGGAAACGACCTGGTATCGGGAAGGCGTGTACAGTCCTATGGAGCAGAAACAGCTCAACTTTCGGAGGGCCATCTCCGGCGCCAAACCGTACGGATTTCTACAGGCTTCGGAGTTCGAAAAGATTGCCGAGGAGGATATGGAGAGCTACTTCAAGGACTGTCTGTTCTGGGGATTTCTCCCCAGCTTCTTCAGTCACGACGGCGCAAATGCGCCATACTTCCAGCAGTCCGCGCTTTATGAAAGAGACCGCCATCTCTTCAAGACCTACGCTCACCTGTGCCGGCGAATTTCGGAAGCAGGTTGGCAGCCACTCAGCTCTGTCGGGACAGGAGATGAAGCATTGTGGATCGAGCAGTTCGGCTCGACGGACAAGGGCATCGCCCATCTTACCCTCCGCAACACCAGACACCGGCCATCCTCCGACGCCTTCGCACTGGTGGATGATGGACGGCCCGTCATGCTCGTAAATCCTCTTCGGGGATACGTGCGGATGCCCGACTTCCCGGCCAGCGGGAAGATGAACATCAAGACGTTCATGATGGGCGGAGATATCGACCTGTGGGATATCGTCCCACTGGACCTGATGCCCGACGAAGAGCGGTTCATTGAATCGTGGAGTTCGGGAAATGGCGAAGCCGCCGCACTTCGCACCTCATTGTCCTCTATTCAGAGGGAGGTCAGTGAAGGACTGCAGATCGACATCGACTATCCCGTTTCACTCGTCAGAGGCGAGACGGGAA
>JAHIZV010000159.1 GCA_018814445.1 Verrucomicrobiota bacterium
AATTTTTCAGCGCAGATGAGGAAGCGATACGGGTCTTCCTGAATCTTCTCGGCAATGTCGCCGCTGGGAAACCTATTTAGGGATGATTCGGTGACGTTCACCCCGCCGAACTCGTGCTCCCCGGAGAAGGCGACGATGGCCTGGTAGGGGCTCTTGCGCTCTTCGAGATACGCCTTGAAAGCGTGGTAATACTGGACGGCCCGCTCGATACCGTTGCACACGAGCATGGCCCGCGCCTTGCCGCCGATCTTGTTCATCGCCATGACCTGCTCGTGGAAATGGTCCACCATGATTTCCGCCTTCAAGCGGATGGCATGGTCATGGCTCTCGACATACTTCCGCAGCTTCTTCTGCGCACGCTTGGTATCGAACTCCGGGTCACCCTCGATCTTCTTGACCAGCTTGTAATAGCTGTCCACGGGCGTGTAGCTCTTGAGCACGTCGAGAATGAAGCCCTCCTGGATGGCCTGCTTCATCGTGTAGTTGTGGAAGGGGTGGTGCTTGATCTTGCCCTCGGCGTCCGGCGGCAGGGGTTGGCCGAACATCTCCAGCGTCTTGTTCTTCGGCGTGGCGGTGAAAGCGAAGTAGCTGGCGTTGGACAACATCTTCCGCGCCTGCATTCGCTTCTCCAACGCATCATTCACCGTGTCTTCCGGGTCAGCCAGCGCCGCGCTCATGGCCGAGGAGGTCTTGCCGCCCTGGCTGCTGTGCGCCTCGTCAATGATAATGGCAAAGGTCTTGCCCTTTTCTTCCTTTTCAATTTCGTCGAGAATGAGCGGGAACTTCTGAATCGTGCTGATGATGATCTTCTTCCCCTCCTCGATGAACTTCCGCAGGTCGCCGGAATGCTCGGCGTGGCCCACCGTTGCGCCTACCTGCATGAACTGCTTGACCGTCCTTTGAATCTGGTCGTCGAGGATGCGGCGATCCGTCACCACGACCACGGAGTCGAAAATCTCCTTGTCGTCCTTCTTCAGCGCAATGAGTTGGTGCGCCAGCCAGGCGATGGAGTTGGACTTCCCGCTGCCGGCGGAATGCTGGATCAGATACCGTGCGCCCGCACCCTGCGCCGACACATGAGCCAGAATCGCATGCACCACGTCGAGCTGGTGGTAGCGCGGAAATACCTGCTTGCGCTTCTTCCGCCCAGTCTTGGCGTTCTTCTCCTCGACGATCTGCGCGTAGTTTTCGAGGATGTTCGTCAGGCCGTTGGGCGTGAGGACTTCCTTCCAGAGATATTCCGTTTTCAGGCCGGCCGGGTTCGGCGGATTGCCCGCGCCGTCGTTCCAGCCCTTGTTGAAGGGCAGAAACCACGAGGCTTTACCTCGCAACTCGGTGCACATCCGTACCTCGGCGTCGTCCACGGCGAAATGCACCACGCATCGCCCGAACTCGAACAACCGCTCGCGCGGGTCGCGGTCGCGGCGGTATTGCTCGATAGCGTCCTCGACGGGCTGCTTGGTCAGGCTGTTCTTGAGCTCGAACGTCGAGAAGGGCAGGCCATTGATGAACAGGCACAAATCCAGCGCCCGGCGCGTCTCGTCCTGGCTGTAACGCAACTGGCGCGTGACGCTGAACCTGTTCATTGCAAAGAGCGCCGCCGACTTCGCGTTGCCCGGTGAAGGTGTGCCGTAGAACAGGTCGAAATGCAGCGGGCCGTGGTCCACGCCCTTGCGGAGCACGTCAATGACGCCGCGCTTGCCTATTTCATTGGAGATCCGGGCGAGGAACTTCTGGCGGTTGATGTCTTTCGCGTCCTTGTAATCTACGATGCCGAGTTTCTTGAGCGTCTCCGGCTGGGTAGCGTAGAGGAACTGGAATAACTGCGGCACGTCGAGCGCGTGGGTACGGTCGAAGTCCTTGGGATTGCCGGCGAGCCAGCCTGAGCCGGCGGCCTTGGCTGCCGCAAGGGCATCGGGCGTTTCCGCGACCTCGCCGGCTTCATCTGCCTTGGGTTTGGCCTTGCGTGTGCGGGGCTTCTTCTTTGGCTCGGTTTCCGATTCCGCTGCATCGCTGGCTTCTGCCATCG
>JAHIZV010000160.1 GCA_018814445.1 Verrucomicrobiota bacterium
GTATGTCTCCACTCTATTCGAGGACACGCGTCTTAAGTCCCTCGCCCGCATAGGGCTTTCTCCTCTACTTGATAAATGGATCAAAGAGAAACCCGAGGCCGCGGAGCAGCTTGCCATTCTGTCCCAACCCGCGATCTGGACGGCGCATGACTACTATCCTCTTCCGAAGGGCGACCTGTTTGTCGGAGTCAAGGATGCAGACCAACTCGATCCCGCAGAGCTGATGAAGCAGTACCATCAGCATTGGAAAACATATCATCTTCCAATGAAAAGCAGGTGCCCGGTTCTGCCTGAGAACGTCGGTGTGGCCGCCAACAAGGTGCTATATCGTCACCTGGGCAAAGTGGCCAATAACATCGGGGTGCTGATGGAGGATCTGGAGCGCCCTGATCTGGCGTACGAGGCTTATGAGCAGGCGCGTCGTTTCGATGATGAGAACATCAGCGCCTTTCTGAACGTGCTGAGTCTCGCAACCCGGGAAAACCGCCCTGAAGCCCAGAAGCTGCAGGCTGAGTTTGAGGATTTCGTGAAGACAGTGCACACAAAATACCAGGTGTGGGCGCTGTCATACCATTTTGGTTACGTCAGACAGCCGGAAGCCTATTCAAAAATGGGGTGGGCATGGGCCATGTCCGGCCGTCCTCGTCTGGCGATCAAGGAGATCAAGAAGGCTCTGGAACTCGGCGGCGACAGCGAGTCTCTTCAATTGGCGCTCGCCTCACTCTACTTCTCGGAGAAGCGCAAAGAAGAAAGCGAGAAAGTGTATCTTGAACTGCTCAAGGAGAATCCGGATAACGGGCCTGCGATCCTTGGGTTGGCTCGTATCGCGATGCTGAACGGGGATTTTGACGGTGCGAGGGAGTATCACGGCAGACTGCGTGAACTCGGCGTTTCATCCGCTTTGATTGCACTCGAGGAATCCGTGCTTGAGGCCATCACGGGGAACCTGCCCGCGGCGCAGAAGATCCTTCGCGCGCTGGTGAAGGAAAATCCGAGTCATATGAAAGCATGGGCCGCGCTTGCACTTATAGCCCTCGAGCAGGGAGATCACGAAACGGTCACTGAAGCGACGGAAGAGCTGGCCAAGGCGCGGATCTCGAATCCGAGCATAATGTACGCCGTGGCGCAAATGCAGTTCGCGCGCGGTCACTACCAGAACGCGCGCATGAATCTCGATCGCGTAATTCACTATCGCCCCGGCGACACCAGCGCGCTGGAACTGCTCCTGCGGATCGACAGCAGAGAAGGAAAAATGGAACTGGCCGAACAGCATGTCGATCAACTGCTTATCATCGACTCTGAAAATGCGTTCGGTAACTACATTCTCGGAACTCTACAGATGTCACGCGGTGAGTATCATCTCGCGGAGGACTCTCTTAGAGTCAGTATTTCTTCTGCTCCGACATACGCTGCGCTGAATGATCTGGCATGGGTTCTCTACAAGGATCACAGGTACGATGAGGCGCTGACGAATGTTCAGCATTCGCTTCAGCTTTTCGCCGGGAACCCGTCAGCATGGGATACTCAGGGAGTCGTGCTCATGGCGTTGAATCGCCTGCCGGAAGCGGAAGAGGCCATTGAGAAATCGCTGGCTCTTCAGCCGGGTGAGCCCAACGCCATCCTGCACATGGCCCAGTTGTTAGAGAAGAAGGGAATGTTCGAAAAAGCGCTTGAGCTTGCGGACCCACTTCTCGACCGGCCCGGACAGTTTCCTCCTGAAGAATATGAGCAGGCGAAACAACTGGTTTACCGGGTTCGAAAGAAACTGCGATAGATCACCCGGGAACCATCCGGAATTGCACCATCGTGAGAAACGCGACGAACGATACCGGCGACGGTAGTGTGGACAAGTGCCACAGAGAAAGACGGATTCACTGGTACCGGTAGAAATCTGAGATGAGACCTGAGTTGCCATAGGAAGTCAGGCAAAACGCATAGCAGAGGCCGACTCTCCAACTCTGATCCCAGGTCCTGACGACCACTCGGGGTTCGCTTCAGTCCCGTTTCATCGGAGACCTGTCCCAGGACTGTTCCTGCTTCTTCCTGGCCTCCTCGGCTTCTTTCTCGACCCGCTTCTTCTCAGCCTTGATCAGCTTCGGAAGTTCTTCTATTTTCGCGTCTGCTTCCGGGACCAGTTGACTTGTGGGGAATCGTTCGACGAAGGACTGAAGTTCCTCGAGTCTCTGTTCAAGGGGCATCAGTGTCACGGCGCGCGAGTATACGGTTGTATCAAGATTCTGAAGACTCTTAACCTGCTCTTGCAGAGCTTCCATTTTCTTCTCGGCCTGCTTCGCCTTATTCTGGGCCTTCTTGACGTCCTTTACGGCCGTTTCCGAGTCCTCCTTAGCGGAAGTAAGCTGTGCGTTCAGGGATTCAATGTCCGCCTCTGCTGCAGTTGCTTTCTCCCTGGCCATCTCCAACTGTTGTTCCAGATCACCGACTCTGGCCGCCTCTGCCTGTGCGGAGGCCAGTTCATCTTTGAGGCGGGCCAGTTCCTTCTCACAGTCGCCTGCTTCCTGCTTGAGGATGTCAATCTCCTCCTTTGCGAGCTCAGGGACCACCTCATCGACTTGAGGGATGGCTTCTTGAAGATCCTCCACGCCCGACTTTTCCGGCGCAGGGGCTTTGGCGGTTTCGGTAGGCTGGGCTTCCGCGCCGTCTTTGCATCCTGCGGAAAAGAAAGTGAAGCACGCGGTGAACACTGTCAGAATCAATACGTTTCGCAAGGTCATTGTAACCTCCAATATGCTGGGTCCAAACCACTGCAAGCGGGATCAAGATAGCAGAAGCAGGTAATGAAGTCCAATGCCCAAAAGTTTCACTTTGGACCTTGGACCTTGAGCCTTGGACTTTAGACCTCGGAATTGTTATCCTCCCGATACTACGGAGGAGACTATGAAAGCGATCATTGCAGCCGCCATTCTGTCGGGCCTCGTTGCAGGCTTGGTTTTCGCCCAGACGCCGGAGGCTAAAGTGTCTTGGAAATGGTACAAGAAAGCCAAGGGCTATGAAGAAGCCGTGGAAATTCAGAAGGACACAGGACTCGACATGCTTGTCTATTTCAGCCGTCAGGCCGAGAACGAGAAAGGGTTATGTGCCTGGTGGGAGAAAACGGGGATGAAATCCACCGAGATGAAGCGATTTCTCGATACCGTCATCAAAGTCGAAATGCCTCTGCCCGCCAACCCCGAGACACAGCGAATTGCCGACCAGTTCAAGGTGGGGAAGACTCCGGCCGTGTATTTGGTGCATCCTGACGGGTTCAAACGGAAATGTCCGGTCTTTGAATGGGATATCGACAAGCGCCCGAAACTCCTCGAACCCAAACCAATGCTAGAACTCTTTGTTCGCGCTTCGAGTAAGGATTCCATTGCCTGTAAGAAGTGGATGGATGAGTTCCAGGAGGAGTGAGTTCAGATTTTAAAGTTCAATGTTCAAAGTAGAAGCCTCACGAGGAGGGACTTGTCCTCCGAGGCCTCGGCGAAGGGGGAACGCGACGCTGTCTATCCCGCGTCTCGCTGGGCGGTCCGGATCAGGCCGGAAGCCAGCATCATCTCCCCAACACACACGAACACGCCCGAACTCAGGCGCCACACTTTGAACTTTGAACAATGAACTTTGAACTGATCGCACGGAACGCGCGATGATTTATGACACAGATCCCGTTTGATTCTCCGCACAATCGCGGTATATTTCCCACAGTTCTTTGTTGGACAAGCATCCATAGAGCGTCCTGCCGTTTCTGACGGTCAGGACCGCCAACCGAGGCCCTGGAAGGGCATACGGTGGTGCAATGAGATGCGCTCTCACGCGCAATGGTGCGCATGAGCGAAAATAAGTACTTCCAGACACGGCCCTTGCCTGTCTGGTGACAGATAGGAGACAGAGCCGTGAAATTGTTTACAGACCCAGTCACCGCCCCGATACCGGATACCGGAATCCGGATATCGGATGAATTCAGCTCCCATCCGACATCCGGCATCGGGCATCCGGCATCCGATTCCGCACCGCTCGCGGTGCGGATCGACCGATCGAACCCGAACCATCATCTCTGGTTGAACAACGGTACGTGGTATATTCACTATACGGTGTGTCCGACCCCGGCGACGGCAGAACGTGTGCGTCGTTCTCTTAGAACCAAGGATCTGAATGAGGCCCGCAAGCTCCGCGATCAAGTTCTTGAGACTCACGTGTTAAGGCAGAAAGAAGCCAGGCCGGAATGAGTTATTCTCCAGCAAGGCGATAAAAAACGACATCACTGGAAGTCGGCGCGGGCTCCGACCACACATGTTGACCTCCGTGATTCGTGAAGCATCCCACCTTGTTGGTCCATGTTGCTGTTCGCAGGGATTCCATCGTCCGCTCGATGTGATAGACGGTTCCCGAACACAGGTCGTTCCAGACCACGATGCACGCGCCCGTGCTGTAGTACGCATTCACGCCGGTCGGGCCGCCGGGCCAACCGGCGAGACGTGCCAGCATCCACCACGTCGCGCGGCCTTTGAGAATGCAGTTGACCGTGTTCTCTGCCCCGGCGTCCCCTGAATGCGCACAGGATCCGCAGCCGGTGTAATCCGCCACTCCGTCGCCGGTTGCCAACTGCGTCAACTCGCTGCTGGAGTTGTTCGTACACCACTCATGTCCCCAGTTCCGAGTTCTTCCGGGCCCGTAGTCCAGGTTATCCCACATCGGCTGATCGTAGTAGTAGGCGCCATCCGGATCGAAGCTTTCGATGTCCGCGAAATCGAACAGGATGCGGTCATTTGTACGACAATGTGCTCTAATCTGTTCGTTCGCGTTCCAGATGTAGTTACTCAGGCCCTGACCTTCCGCATGGCCTGTCATGAACACGAACTTCACCGGATGATCCGCCGCGCGCGGATGAGAACCGCCTTCGCCATACTCGGAGACGAGCACTTCCATGTTGGTCAGGTATCGGTCGATGTCGTGTCCGTTGATGCTGCACCATGACCACATGATCACGTTGAGGTGGTAGTTGTTTGTATTGTTCAGCAAGTTCCGTGTGGCCGTGACCCATGGCGTTACGCCATTACCGTCAATGTAGTCGCCCTGACTGAGATCCGGCGCCGCTCCGGGAATTCCGTAGTCATCAAAGTCCAGTGCGTCCGGTCCTCCGCTGTCAGACCAGGCGTACGTCGATCCATAAGCCGGAAAACTCTCCAGTGCGGTCATGCCCGTGACGAGTTGACTCCCGTGGGAAGTGTGCTGATAAGCCACATGCAGATTTGAGCGAACCTGATCGACCCACTGGTCCGGTACGCGATGGATGTCGGTGCATGTGTGGTCAATAACCAACGCCTCCCCCAAAGCTGACAAAGGCAAAAGCAACAGAATAAAAGACAATAGCCGCACAGCAGACCTCCTTGGCTTCTTCACGTGACCATACCCGAAGTCGGTTTTGCCGTTAATCCCGGCTTCCTTTCTCTTGTTATCTGCTTTCAGGGGTCGTAACATGAACTCGAAGGGGGGGCAAAATGAAGGTCAAGGTGCTGGCAGTATTGCTACTGGCCGCGCTCCTGTTTGCGGAGCATGTGCCCGGTCAGGAACTCGTAGTCGATTCCATTCAACAGAACGGTCAGATCTCCGTTGCCAACGTCGTTACGAACACAAGCGTCACAATCGAGTGGGCCCCGACTATCACCGGGCGGTGGCAGAGGACCTGGCAGAATCTCTGCAGGGAAGAGCCGGGGACCAATGTGTCCATGACGATGCGTCTGCCGCGATTCTTCCGCGCCGTGATGACCTCGAATCTTCCGCCGCCCGGCATGGTGCTCATAGACGGCGGCAAGTTCCTGATGGGAAACTCGCTTCAAAACTCACCGTGGATCACGCTCAGTGCGTTTTACGTCGATCGCTACGAGGTGAGCAACGAGCGTATGCGGCAGGTGATGCAGTATGCTCATGACGCCGGAAAACTGACCATGACCGCCACAAACGCGTTGAACGCGCACGGCGACTCAGAGGAACTGCTGGATCTGGACGATCCGGATTGCGAGATCAGCTACGCAGGCGGGACTTTTTCTGTGGCTACTGGCAGGGAGAACTTTCCCTGCAAAGAGATGACGTGGTACGGCGCGCTTGCATACGGAAACTTCAAGAGCGATATGGACGGGTTAGAGCGGTGCATCAACTTCACGAACTGGACCTGCGATTTCAGCCGGAACGGATACCGCCTTCCCACGGAATCCGAATGGGAAAAAGCGTCGCGAGGAGGACGGCTGGCTCGCCAGTACCCGTGGGGAAGCACGATCAACGGCAGCATGGCCAATTACGTGAACAGTGTGGATCCCTACGACAACAACACGACACCCATTGGCTACTACAACGGAAGTCAGTCACCCGCAGGGGATGACATGGCAAACGGTTTTGGGCTCTACGACATGGCGGGGAATGTTTGGGAGTGGTGCTGGGACTGGTTTGGCGTGTCTCTTCCTCCGGATGGTTCCGTCGATCCAACAGGGCCGGCCACTGGAAGCAGTAAGATACTTCGTGGAGGATCGTGGGCGGTATCAGAGACAAGCCTGAGGTGCACCAGCGCAACGCCATATGACCCGCGGAGCTCCGCCAACCAATACGGCTTCAGATGCGTCAGGCGACCGTGACATATTGGGTCCAAAGTCCAATACCCAAAACTCCGCGACGTTGGACATTGGACCGGGAACTTTGGAATGGGAATCCTGGCTATAGAGGATAAACATCTCACCCTCTCCGTGTTGCTGAAAGGTATCAATCATCAACCATAGCCCATTAACCATGGGTGGTGATGGGTGGCAAACGTGGTACCCCGGAGAGGACTTGAACCTCCGACCTACGGATTAGGAATCCGTCGCTCTGTCCAACTGAGCTACCGGGGCGATTTAGAATGCGGAATTATGGATGCGGAATGCTGAATGGGCAAGTCAGACATATTCCTTGCGTTGAACATTGGTTCATTGAAACCATGCGTCAGGGCGATACTTCGTCGGCGCCTGGTTTCCGCAGCATCGCCCGGCTTGTCCGTGAAGCCGGCGAACCTGTCTCCACCGCGCGGACGCAGCCGTAGCAAAGCGCCGTTTTGTTTATGTGGTTAACTCGGAAAAATGGAGCTAAGCGTCGGTTTTCCCTTGATTTACGGACAGACGAACTGTAGCTTCATTCTTTGAAGTGCGTGGGGCGCACGGAGAGTTGCTGGTGGGGCTGGTAACTTACTGAAAGTGTCGATGTCTTGATGAAGAAGTTAGCTACCGCCTCGATGGTGTTGTTCTGTCTGTGTGCTTTCACGCAGGCAGCAACTCTTTCCCAGACAGAGACTTTTAGCGGCGTACCCAATCTTTCCGCCGATCTTGCCTTCAACCAGTGGGACAGTTCGTGGGGCACGCTCAATTCCATTTTGATAGAGCTTGAGATAACGGCCAATGGCGGGGCTCTTAGAGTGGATAACGACAGCGGCTCGCCTTCTTCCAGTTCAGTTGAATTCGGCGCTGAAGGCAATCTCTTCTCTTCTGACATCTGGCTCTTCAATGCCGCTAGTCAGCCAATCTATGCGGGAGACGTTGTCGCTGCGACATCCGACAGCATGACCCTTTCCGCGGATGATGGAGATGCCGAAGTGGGGGGGACTCCCAATTTCAGTTTCTCTGGCGCTGACTATGGCTCAATTGTCGGAGGAGAAACGACGAGTTCCGATTCAGACTACGTAGGCAGTTCCTGGTGGAACTTTGCGGGAAGAAGCTACATAGGTTCCGGGACCTTTGTGATTACCGCAAACATCGACCAACATGTGGATCTTGGTACCATCAGCGGCGCTCAGCAGCAGATTGACCCTTTGACCGCTGAGGGCTTCGTTCGGGTGATCTATGATTATGATGGCGAGGGACCGCCGGGGCCTCCTCCTAATGTTCCCGAACCTGCAACAGTCTCCCTGATCGGTGTGGTGTCCGCCGTCGGGTTGATATTGAGACGTCGAGGCTATCGATCCGATGAATGCGGTTCTTCAGACGAAACCGCCGCGAGAAAACGCATGAAGATCGAACGCCGCCGAAAGCACATTCAATACTGAGCCGTAATCACGGTTTCTTCTTCTGCTCGCTTGTTCCTAAATCACTTCCTCCGTCCCTGGTACGCCCGCCTGAGAAAGAACTGATGGGGGATGAGGTTCTATGACGCTCATGAACTTCCATTTGCCCTTGCGGTAACGCCAGCGGAAGATGAAAGCCATGATGATGACGTAGGCCGTTGCGCAACCCCACGCTGCCCTCAGGCCGGCATGGAGCACTCCAATGGAGACGTAGACAGGGAGGGCGAACAGGCCGAGTGACGCGCAGAATACAGTCCACCCCACAAACCTCGTATCGCCGGCCCCCTTCAGTGCGTGGATGTATATGAGGTTGAACGAGTCGAACACCGTGTAGACGGCAACGAAGCGCAATAAGACGATCCCTTCCTTGCGAATGATGGCGTGGTAGACGGCCTCCGGTCCGGATGGTTTGAAGATGTCGATCAATGGTCCGGGCATGACTACGAACAGTGTTGCCATACTGATCATATAGGTCATGGTCAGATGGAGGACGCTTTTTGTCGCCTTGTCGCCGTCATCCGGGCGCCCTCGTCCGATCGATTGTCCGACCAGAGTACTCGTCGCGATCGCAAAACCAATCATTGGCAGAAAAGCGAGCGTGTTGATGGCGAAGGTGACGTTGGTTGCCGCCAGCTCAATGTCGCCGAGCCGCCCGACCATAAACAGGAAAAAGGAGAACGCAAAGATATCCAGGAAAAACTGAATGCCCGAAGGATATCCGAAACGGATGATCCGAGCGAAAAGAGCCCTGTCGAACTTCCACATCGACAACACGCCGAATTGCTCATTGTTCCTGCGGGTGAAGATAAGCATTATGAAGAGTACGAGCATAACGGCGGTACCCGCAACAGTCGCGATGGCCGCTCCGGCAATGCCCATTTTCGGGAATCCCCAGACTCCGTTGATGAGCGCATAATCGAGCGGAATGTTTATGCCCGCACCGATGAAGTTGACGACCATGATGGTTTTGGTGAGTCCCCGTCCTGAGTAGAAGCATACAAGGGCATCGCGCATCAGGGCGATGCCCGATCCGAGCATCAGGATCCGGAAGTAAATCACCTCGAGGCGCTGGACTTCGGGTGAATGGCCCGCCAGACGAAATAGGGGGACGGCTATAAGAGAAAGAGCCGCCAGAAGCACTCCCGCCACAAGCGCGAGGTATATGCCCTGCCACATCGATGTCCCGACTCTACTCGAGTTCTGCGAACCGTGGTATTGGGCGA
Organism: Verrucomicrobiota bacterium; assembly: GCA_018814445.1. GTDB lineage: Bacteria > Verrucomicrobiota > Kiritimatiellia > JAHIZV01 > JAHIZV01 > JAHIZV01. Next base: position 9,301 of record JAHIZV010000160.1, read on the forward strand.
CGAACGTGTTTACATAGCCGACGATCCCGAGAAAGAAACACATGAACATGAAGTTGGTCAGGCCTGCGGGTGTAGAAGCCGCGAGGGCATCTACGGAGTAGTGTCCAAGGAATACACGATCCGTGAACAGCATGATGGTGGTCGAGGCCATGCTGGCGACCAGGGGCAGACTTATGGATAGAACGTGGCGGTAGCCATTCGGTTCATGCCAGCGATGTTGGATGTGCCTGACCAAGTTCATATGCGGGATGGATGGTATAGAGTCCAATGTCCAAAGTCCAACGTCCAAGATCGACCATCCCTTGCGTCAGAAGCACTCTCTCGCAAAGGCGCGAAGCTCGGATGGATGGAATTATGAACGGATCAGTTCAATCGCGTCGTCGAGGTGGGGGGTGAGGTTCTTCCAGAAGAACGGCTCGACCTGTTTGCGGCCGCGCTCAGGATTGCTACCCCAGAGAGAACCTTCGCTGACTTTTACAGCGCATTCCTTCAGTCGAGTCGTCAGTTGTTCCACCGAGCCGTTGTAGAAGAAATCGGGGTTTTCTTCGAAACCAAGTACTTCGGGATAGGCAAGTTTCCTGGGAACGATGGGATAGGCGCCGGCAGAGACAGCTTCGACCATGCCGACACCGAAAAATTCGTGCGCGGAGGTGGAAACCACCACATCGGCCTCGCAGAGTGCGGCCTCGTATTCACTCCGGGACTCCAGATAGCCCCAATGCACAATATGCTCGGTGAGAATCTTGTGAGCCTCAGCAAAGATGGTGGGTGTCTCGCGGAACTGCTCCCCGATGACACTGAGACGGAAGTCTACACCGATGATCTCTAACTCTCTGAGTGCTTCGAACAGGATGTCCGGTTGCTTGTCGTGCTCCCATCGTGCGGCCCAGAGAATGTGGATAGATCCCTCTTCTCTCGTGGTGGAGAAGGGGAGGGGATAGATGCCCTGAGGCATCACGCTGCTTTTATGGAGTATGTCTTCGATGGCGTGAAGAGGCCGATGATCAGCCATCTTTCTGAGTGTTCTGACAAGCTCGTGCAGAAAGACATCGAGGTGGAACATTGTGTTAAACCATACCTTGTCTGCCGCAAGACAGGTGGTCATATTCGTGAAGCCGAAATGGAAATCCCGCTCATCGTGAACACGGACCGGGTAGGTGAGTTGATTCTCGTGGAAGTAGGCCACCCTGGGAATTTGTCGAATTCGCTCCGGACAGAGCCCCACGAACTCAGCCAGGTTCAGCATGTCTGAACACCAGAGCACATCCCATCTATTCCCGGAGTTCTCTTTGCCGAGTTCGTTAGCGAACGTGATGGCCGCGTGCCGCATACGCCACTTCCATTTGAAGGGCGGCAGAGTCCGGATGTCGAATGTATGGCGGCTGTTGGCTGACCATCCCTCGAGATAGGCTTTGTGGCTGCCGCCGTAATAGGGTTCCAGCGCGAGGATGTGCATTTGCAGAAGGGTACCAGATGCCAGATGCCGGATGCGAGAAGTCAGAGGTCAGAATGGAGAGTGGCAGGAAGACAGGGAGACGGTTTGGACTGAGCTGTGCATACCGAGATCTGGATCACGGGACAAAGAAAAAGGGCGATCCGAAGATCGCCCTTTTCCGTGAATATGTCTCTGTCTTATGCGCGTTTGCGACGAGCGTAGACGAGTCCGGCAATACCGCCGATGAACAGCAGCGCTGTTGTAGGCTCGGGAACGGAACTAACCGAGAAGTTATCAAAGTACTGCTGACGCTGATCGCCAGTATCAAGATTCTCCGACCAAATCCGGAATGAATCCGGTGCCAGAGTGCCGCCGAAGTCGAGGGCCTGACTGATAGCTTCCGACCCGTCGCGACCGGTGCCGGTGATGGTTCCGATGGAAGCGTCCGATGCGCCCAGTGTAAGAGTGAGTGTCATGGCATTGACGCCGTAGTTGGCAGCCAACGTGCCGCTACCACCATTTGCATCATTCCACAGGATGCTCGCACTATCTGTCTGCTTGAGCGTGAAAAGCCAAGTGCCTGCCGAACCGCCGTTGTAGAAATTGATTCCTTTTCCACCCGAAGTATTGTTGGCATCCCAGTTGACACCCCAGTCAAACGTGAAGGTGCCGCCAGCTTCCATGTCGAGACCGCTGTCGTTCATGAAACGATCAGCATACGCGGTATTATCGTTATTGGGATTGGCAAACTGACCAAACGATTCAACATTCATGCCACTGACTCCGGCAGCGCTGGGATCACCAATGAAGTGACCAGCATTTCCGGATCCAGCTGCTGAAAGCGTCCAGGCGCCAAAACCAGAACCGCCATTGGCGTTGTTAGTCCAGCCATTGTCGTACGCTGAATGCTGAGCATTGTCAGCGGAAGTCCAAGCGAAGCTACTCACAGCCGTTGCCACCAAAATGGTGACGCATACCATCATAATCTTTCTCATCCTTCTAGCTCCTCTCTAGTTGTTACTGCACGATGCGGTCTGCTATCTGCAATACTGCAATTTAGAAACACGAAAATACGCATCTCCCATGTGCGGGTCAAACAGATTCTTTCAAAAAAGGTGATTAACTTAAACGCTTAGGAGGGGGCAGTACTTGAGGGGGGTTACCGGGGGAGAAGATCCTCAATAATTGGAGTAATTTCGGAGATTTGGGCCAATTTATCGATGAACGGGCTTCCCGTGGCGAACCAGTCCCTGATTTCGTCCGGATTCGAGGCGATCAGGACTGCGAGCCTGTCTTTACAGTCCACGGTCTTACCGCTCAGCCCCTCCGCGCACGCGAGGTAGAAAGCAGTCCGGAGTTTGTTCGTATTAGTTTCATGGGCGAAGCGCAGATGTTCGCAGGATTCCGTGTAATCTTCAGTCATCAGCAGTAGGTAGCCGAGATCTTCTCTGAATTGGACTGAGGGCTGTCTTTCGACGACCAGACGCATAGTATTTGCGGCCTGATCGAGATCGCCTTTCTCGAACTGTGCAAAGGCAAGCTCTCTTCACACAACGGGAGCTGTGGCGCCGTTCTCACGGCACGCTTTCAGCGCGGCAATCACTCCATCCCAATTGCGTTCCTGTCGAGCTCTGAACGCTCTAGCGAGAAGATCAGAAACAGTGGACAGACGTTCGACCATCTTATAGCTGCCAATCGGGCTGTCTGTTTCCGTGGCAGAGTTCGTTCCCTCAAGCATCGAGGCCGTAACTTGTGCGAAACGGGTGTCGCCCAGAACGGTACGGAGCATATCACTTTCGCCCCTGATCCAGGCTGTTGTCTGCCCCAGTTCAGCGATATTCCGGGATTGCAGCAACGCATTGGCCTTGTCCATGTCGCCGCGTGCGGCGTAGTAGAATGCGCAATTGTAACGGACGAGCTGGTCGTCCGGCGATAATCTAAGGGCGAGCTCAAGTGCTGTCTGCGCATCTGAAAGTCTTCCCATTCTGAGAAGCACGCCGCCACGGCAGGCCTGAAAACGGGCATCGTCAGGATAGGTGTCCGTAAGTTGATTCCAATACGTCAGCGATTCCTCGAACTGGCCGAGTTGTGTCAGAACCTGGCCGGCCCTGATCTTCAACCCGGAGTTTTCAGGATCAAGCCGCAGCATGAGTTGAACTGCGTTGCCTGCTTCGTGCCAGTTCTCTTTCTCAATCATCCCGGTCAGAGAAACGAGATACTCATCGAGGGTGAGACGGAAGGCTTCCGGATACACAAGTGTATCACGGGGCCATGTGACCTCGCCGTCTTCGCCATCATACACAAGCAAGTAGTCGAGATTTATGCACGCGGTCTGAAAGACCGTCATATCGACCATGTCGCCAAGCGTCCGGCGAGCCCTCTTCAACATGTCTTCAGCTTCCGGCGTCTTCCGCCATTGGTTCAGCATCATCGCATAGACAGCCGGGAAGTCCCCTCTGCCGGGGAATTGATTGATGAGGCCGGACATAAGTTCGTCAGCGTATTCCCTTCGATCGAGTTTGAAGGCGCAGAAGGCCAGGTCTCTCTCGATGGCTGGGCTGACTACGCCTTGATACGCGGCTTCTTCGAGGGCAACTTCGGCCTCCTCCCATTTCTCGCTGCGGAGAGCAAGATAGGCATCGAAGAGAGCGGAAGCGGCGCGGCTCAACTGTTCTTCTGTGAGCGGCAGTGACTCGGGATCGCGTCGCGCCTTCTCGGTCTCCTGCTCCCTGTGAATTGCGGTGAGGATGGGTGGGGGATTGATCGTGGGGTGGTTCCGGATGCTCTGGTAGGCCAGTGATCCTCCCCTGAGAATATATCGAGCCAACGTTTCAAAGGATTCCGGCCCCATCAGATCGATGAGGACATCGCGTTCGGTATCAAGCCAGTGGACAAAGAGAGCCGTTTCCGCCAGCTGCAGATCCCTGAGGCATGATCTCATATCCTGTGCCCGGCGTTGCGCCATCAGTGCAACACCCATTAGGTAGCGTGCTGTAGGCAGGTTCGGATCCAACTCCAGAGCTTTGCCAACAAGCGCTTCTGCTTTTGTCAGGCGTCCATCGCGAAGGACCAGAGAGGCTCGGAGGAGATAGTGCTCAGGGTTGTCCGGCTCTACTACGCTGAGGCGTTCCCATTGGTCTTCCGCAAGAAGGTTCTTACCTCTCTGCACATAAACGAGTCCGGCGCGCTGCAGCAGTCCGGGATGATCGGGTATCCCGACGAGAATCTGTCCGATTTCCGTTGCCGCCTCATCCCACTGCTTCCTGGCTATCAGGTCATCGATTTTGTTCAAAAAGGGCTCCAGACGCGCGTCGAGTTCCGGATTGAACATGGCACGCGGGCGGGGTTCTTCGCGGACCCGCTTAAGGAGAATGTCGAACATGCTCCTGACTTGTTCACCCTCGGGTTGATCCCATGGAGCCTGTGGTACGCTACTGAACAGGTTTTCCTGTGCAGGAGCGCTGGAGACGAGGACGGCCAGAGCGTGTGCTGCTATCAGCAGAAGCGCGCGGGCTCCGGTTGGTAATAAGTGTTTCATTTTGAAATCAGGCGTTGATTTGAGGAGGAAAGCGACCGAACTGCTTCACATCAAAAGACTGAAGCCGACTGTCTCAGATAAGCTTCATTTTCCGGACCGTGTCCACTTCGACCTGCAGAAAATAGCCGAAGGACCGCAAAGGCGACGGCTCGCGGTAAGCCGTGTTCGGTGCGAGCTTATCCCACGCAATCCGGCACGCAATACGAAGGCGCTCCTCCCGCTCCTGAAAAATCAGTCCATCAGTGAAGGCTTTCCACCAGGTTCGTGCGGACTCCGCGTCTCCTCCGACTGTAAGAATGTCCAACTTAAGCTGTTTATAGGCCCGCGCCATCTTCTCCTGGTTTCCCGGCTTCTCATCAGGGAGATGCTTCGCGAGAAAGAAAAGACACATGGCGCCCCCGATATCGATCAGCTTGCTGTCCGGCAGGCTTATGGGTGAGGGGGCGCGGCGGGTTTCCCTGTGGTAGTATTGGAGGGCCTTGGGAATTGTGGAGGTGATAAGAACGCTCACGATCTCCTCAATCTTGACCTTCTTTTTAAACAATCCCATTGCACACTCCACCGACATGTAGATATAGGTACCATCTTATGTCCGCCGAAAGGTTCTGACAAATCATTTTACCGGATACCGGACGGAGGGGCGGCATCTGTGCTTGGTTTAACCGCCCGGGGCGCTAGAGTATCTGGATCATGTCTGGATCTCAGAGATTTCGGAAGCAACGCGCCAGCGAATCTGAAGTGCGGAAGCACATCTGGAGAGCCGGCCTGCTGCTTTTCGTCCTGGCGCTCGTCGCGGCCTTCATGTTCGACTTCTCGTTTCTGCAGAAGCAAAGGCAGGACGCGGCCAAGCCCCTGGCTGTCACCACGACGGAAGATCTTCAACGACTGGTGCTGGGGATGGAGGGTCCCAGGTTCTCCGACCCGGAGGGCCTCTTTTCTCTTGTGCGACCGGCTGAGTGGCGTGTTTCCAGAAAGCCGCAGAGCGATGCATGGAACGTGATTTTCCGGAGTGCCAACGGGCCTGACCTGCGCGTCATGGCGGTGAAGGTTGAATACAACAACTTCAACTCGCTTCTCAAGAGGGTCAAGGGCGCCGAGCGAGACCTGGATCTCGATATGAATCTCAAGGTGGGAGAATTCAAAGAGTGGCCGGCTGTGTGGCGCTCGATGACGCTTCCCGAGGAGAAACTGCTCACGCTCGATTTTATGGAAAGCCATGTCGCCCACCATATCCAGTTCAGTGCGCCGCACGCGATATATGACCGATACCTGCCGGTGATCACGAATCTGCTGCAGACGTACGAGCCGCTGCGCAGGGAGTGAGAGGTGCGGGAGTGTGGGGTGAGTCGCGGGCAATGACCGTGGCGCGGGAACGGGAGAGGTGGACAACTTCCAACAATCAACAGACAACTCAGAACTCTCAATAGCAGTCTAGATCAACTGTGAGAAGACGGTGTCGCTGATGAACAGAGCTTTCTCTGTGAGACGGAGTCGCCCACAGGATTGATCAAGCAGTCCTTCCCAGGTAAGACGCTCGATGGCTTCTTCGGCTAAGTCCAGGTAATCAAAGTCCGTTTGCTGAATGAAGTCCTCAAAGGCTACACCGTCAATTCGACGAAGGCTCATTACCAGCGTTTCGCGGGCGTGCTCTTCCGGTGAGAGAGTCTCCGTGAACTCCTTTGCCTCTTTCCCCTTCAGGACGGCTTTGCAGTACGAATCGAGATTCCTGACGTTTGCCGAGCGTGTGCCCTTCCAGTGCGTGTGCGCGGCGGGTCCACAGCCGATGTACCGTCCGCCGCTCCAGTAAAGAAGATTGTGGCGGCACTCACGGTCTTTGCGGGAGAAGTTGGAAATCTCATAGTGACGATAGCCTGCTTCCATCAGCATCTGTCGGATCGCGTGATACTGGTCCGCACACTGATCTCCGGACAGCTCCCGGACGAATCCGCGTTCCTTCAAGTCGTAAAGAGGCGTGCCCTCTTCAAACGTCAGGCAGTAACACGCGCAGTGTTCAGGATTGAGATCGATGATCTTTCTGACGTCCTCGATATGCGTTTCAAGATCTGAGCCGGGCACGCCAAAAATGAGATCGAGGTTGATGTTGTTAAAACCGGCGGATCGCAACAGTTCATATCCGGCCTCGGCCTCTTCGGGCGTATGAATGCGATTCAGGAACTCCAGTGTTGCCTTATCAAACGACTGAACGCCGAGCGAAACGCGGTTCACGCCCGCGTCTCTCATCATCTCCGCCTTGCTCTGCGTCAACGTTCCGGGATTGGCCTCACAAGTCCATTCGGTGATCTGTGCTGTATCGACGCTGCTTCTGATTATCGCAAGCAGACGCGAGAAGTCGTCGTCACACAATTCAGTGGGTGTGCCGCCGCCGACGAATATCGTGGAAGGCTGAAAATCGTTCGGAAGCCGCTTCAGCTCCAGTTCGAGTGCGTCCAGAAAGGTTCTCTGCTCCGGCGTCCCTGATCCGATGCGTCCGGCGAGCTTCTCGGTGCCCGTGGGCAGGGAGTAGAAGTCGCAATAGAGGCACTTGCGGACACAGAAGGGCACGTGAACGTAAAGACCGCACGAAGAACCATCCATGGCTGCCGCCCCTTTACCGCCCATGGTTCATGGTTGATGGTTGGAGGGGGGCGATGCCCATCTAACCATTAGCCATTAACCATTCGTGAGCGAAGCGAGCGTCTGTTGGCAAATCAGCTCACCCATTTCCTTCGTCCCCACTTTGTTCAGCCCTTTTCTCCAGAGGTCGCCGGTTCTTGCGCCCGAGGCGAGGGCCTCCTCGACGCCCTTGCGGACGGCGGCCGCGGCGTTCTGCTCGCCCAGGTGGTCCAGCATCATCGCCGCGCTGAGAATGGCCGCGATCGGATTGGCCTTGTCCTGTCCTGCAATGTCCGGAGCACTGCCGTGGACGGGCTCGAAGAGACCGACCGACCCGCCAACGCTTGCCGACGGAAGAAGCCCCAGCGATCCTCCGAGCGTGGCCGCTGTATCCGACATAATGTCGCCAAACATGTTTCCGGTGACGATTACGTCAAACTGCCGCGGATTCAAAACAAGCTGCATCGTAGCGTTGTCGACGTACATGTGGTTCAGCTCGATATCAGGATACTCGTCTCGGTGAATTCTTGTCACGACATCCCGCCAGAGCTGCATGACGACCAGCACGTTTGCTTTATCGACGGATGTGACTTTCTTACGCCGCTTGCGGGACCATTCAAAAGCCACGCGTGCAACGCGCTCAACTTCCTCAACGCTGTAGCGCATCGTGTTGAACGCTTCGCCGGCTTCGTCATCGCCTTCGCGTCCTTTGGGCTCCCCGAAGTAGATGCCCCCAGTCAATTCGCGGACGACGAGCATGTCCGTACCTTTGACGGTTTCTTCGCGAAGCGGAGAGGCCTCGGCAAGAACGGCGGGCACCGCGACAGGGCGCAGGTTCGCGAAGACTGACAGACCTTTACGCAGTTTCAGAAGTCCGCTCTCGGGGCGCATATCACCCGTGAGGTGGTCCCACTTTTCTCCGCCTACCGCGCCGAGAAACACCGCGTCCGCGAGCTGACATTTATGCAGAACATCATCCGGCAGGGGGTGGCCGTATCTGTCGATTGCCGCTCCGCCGGCGAATTCATTTTCGTACTCGAAAGAGAAATTCGAGACATCGGAAACCGCATTGAGAACCCGAACCGCCTGCTCCGTCACTTCCGGGCCGATTCCGTCGCCGGGCAGAAGCACTACTTTGTAAACATTCTTTTCCATAGCTGCACACCTGTATCGAAGTTGGGAGGAGGTACATAGCGCGTGTCGGGTGAAAGCGCAAGTTGAATGGAAGATGAAACGAAGGCATTTATACTCTATCCGAACACCGAACACCCCGCTTCGCTCTGCGAGCTACGCCGGGCAAGTCGAACACCGGATCAGACGCTTTCGCCGGCTGGAGGCAAAGGAGGGGTCGCGGGCTCTTCTGTTCGCGGGAACACGTCGTATTCAGGACCGAACTGGGCGAGGAATTCGAGGCTGAAGAGCCGGGTGAATGCATGCACGGGCAGAAGCAGGACGGCATTGACGTACGGCATCATCAGGAGAACCAGCCCGCAGCAGCAGGTGACTACGCATAACATCATCACAAGAACGCCAATTCCCGCGCCTATCACGAACATGAACATGCTGTAGAGAATGAATCCGAGGACGTTCTGTTTGAAGAGGTTGAGGAAGACACGCCATGCAGCGCGTGCGGGAAGATCGCGCTTGTACATGATGGGAATAACGAATCCGTAGAGAAACGAATAGACATAGCTGATGGCGATTAGAACGACGATGAACAACACGATGACCCCCGCAAGCCCCGCAATATTCGCCGCACCGAATGAGCCGCCATGAATCTTTGGCCAGGCCGTCAGAACGCCTAACCCGCACACCAGCAGGACAAGAAACATACTGACCAGTCCAAATATGATCTGCCAGAGGAACAGGGAGTTCCCGAGTTGCCGGAATCTGTGCCAGGGCTCTGCGACATTGCGGCGGTCATGAACGACGTTGTCGAGAAACATGAACTTCCCGCGGGAGTTGATCCAGACCAGAACGAGGCCGATGGCCAGGGCGACGATCATGACGAGACTGAAAACAGTGATGATGATCAAGAGGTGCTCGCGAAAAAACTGAGTTGCCTCGCCCTCGAACATCTCCGAAGGAAAACTGAAGGATCCCCCGCCTTCACCGAGTACGGCGAGCCATGCTGAGAACCCCAGAACGAACCACTTGCCGAGGTCGAAAGGTGAAAAGAGGATGGCAACCATTCGATCCCATGCGCGCTGAAAAGGGGCTATAAAGCCGATCTGTTGCATCGCATGGTTCATATCATATGCGGAGGGCGGAGGGGAAGGGGAGAATGGGAGCGTGGGAGAGTGGGAGAATTCTCAGCATTCAACAAACAACGCTCAACGTCGAATTGCGGATGGGCAGGAATCGGATATGTTCCAGCCGAACACCCCGCTTCGCTCTGCGAGCTACGCAGAGCAAGCCGAACACCGAAATCATTAGCCATTTAACCTTCGCGGAAAACAGACTATAGTCTGCTCACATGAAGACGCCGGAAATGAAATACAGACGGTTCGGGCGGACGGAGCTCCAGATGCCGGTCTTCTCTTGTGGGGGGATGCGCTATCAGCATTCATGGAAGGATGTTCCCGAGGAGGAGATTCCCGCCGAGAACCAGGCGAACATCGCTGCGATCGTACACCGTTCGCTCGATCTGGGCATCAACCACATCGAAACCGCGCGGGGCTACGGGACCTCCGAAGTGCAGTTAGGGCAGATACTGCCGGACCTGCCGCGGGAGAAACTGATTGTTCAGACAAAGATCGGGCCGAAGGACACAGCGCATGAGTTTCTCGAGGTGTTTGAGAAGTCGCTGGGCAATCTGGGGCTGGAATACGTCGACCTGCTGGCCGTGCACGGCGTCAACACGCGTTCTCTGGGCGATTCCGTGATGAAAAAGGGCGGGACCCTGGAGGCGCTGCAGCAGATCCGGCGCGAAGGACGCTGCCGGTTCATCGGATTCTCCACGCACGGGCCCTGCGAGGCGATTTGCGCTGCGATCGAGACCTGCGAGTTCGATTATGTCAACCTGCACTGGTATTACGTCAACCCGTTCACATGGCCCGCGATCGAAGCCGCCCGTCGTCACGACATGGGAGTTTTCATCATCAGCCCGAACGACAAGGGCGGCAAGTTGTATGAGCCGCCGGATAAACTGCGCCGGCTGTGCGAGCCGTTGACCCCGATGCAGTTCAACGACCTCTTCTGCCTGGCCCGGCCGCAGGTGCATACACTCAGCATCGGCGCAAGCCGCCCCACGGATTTCGACGAACACGTTGCGGCGCTGGAACACTACGATCGCGCCGGTGAAGTTGTCGCTCCGATCGTCGCGCGTATTGAAGCAGAAAGGCGCCGCGTGCTGGGCGAGGAATGGGTGGAGAAATGGCATGTGGGACTTCCTCCGCCGGACGACACCACGGAACACATCAATATTCACGAAATTCTACGCCTGTGGAACTTTGCCAAGGCGCTCGACATGGTCGCCTTCGGCAGGATGCGCTACAACCTGCTAGGGCAGGGAGATCACTGGTTTCCCGGCAATAACGCCGCCTCGGTCGATGCGTTGAAGCTGCAGCGCGAACTGGCCGACAGTCCATTTTCCGACAGCATCCCGGGCATTCTTGCTGAAGCGCACGAGATGCTCTTTGAAGAACCGAAGAAAAGACTTTCTGAAACTTGAAACCTGAGTGGGCGGAGGGTCTGTTACTGAAAATTCACTCACGGCTTCCGCGATGAATTTTCATGTGACTGACCCTGGGAAGGCTGGCGACTGTGAACTTTGAACCCGGAACTTTGAACTCAGTCCCGTGGGCGGCCATCTTCGATTGGGATGGCGTGATTATCGACTCGTCGAAGCAGCATGAGGAATCATGGAAACGCTATGCCGCGGGAGCGGGGCTGTATCTGCCCGACGGATATTTCAAGCAGGGCTTCGGGATGAAGAACGAGGTGATCATCCCGCGGATTCTGAAGTGGGCGATGAATGAGGGCGAAATCGCAACCATAGCCAAGGGAAAGGAAGACCTGTACCGCGAGATTGTGCGTGAGGAAGGCATACAGACGATAGGGGGTGTCAGAGAGTTTCTAGATCATATTCGGCGGCATGGTGTTCCGTGTGCGATAGGATCTTCGACATGCCTTGCGAATATCGAATGTGTTCTCGACACGATAGGCCTGCGCGATCACTTTGATCAGATTGTCAGCGCGGAGGACGTAACACACGGTAAACCTGAGCCGGAAGTTTTTCTGCTCGCGGCGGAGAAGTTGAATATGGAAGCTTCCCGGTGCGTCGTATTCGAAGATGCCCAGGTTGGAGTGGATGCAGGTATTGCCGCGGGCATGTGTGTCGTAGGGGTGGCATCAACGCATCCTGAAGGATCACTCCGGGGCGTGAAAACGACGGTCACAAGATTGGATGAACTCAAGAGCGGGGAGATAGAGGCATGGTTCGAATAAGAGTTACAACGGGCGCGGCGGCCGTCTTTTTCCTTTGCAGTCTGCTGCACGCATCCGCCGGTTCTGCTTTCACGGCCTGGATAACCGACTACCGGAATCCGGGGGTGAGGCATACCGTTCCGATCGTTGTAGAGGGCGCACGTTTGCGGGCCGACACGACGCAGATGACGGGAGGGAAGAGCCGAACGGAATTGATCTATGCGGGCGACAAGGGCTTGATCTGGCATATCGATCACAGCACGAAGACGTACATTCAAATTGACGAGGCGGCTGCGTCATCTCTTGGTGAGAATGTGACCACGGCCCGTGATTTTTTCGAAGGTCAGATGGTCAAAGTCGGTCTGATGGACAAACCAACTCGCGAAGCGGAACTGGAAATCGAGAAGACCCCGGAGCAACGTGAGGTCAATGGACTGCAGTGTGTCAAGTTCCTGGGCGTCAGAGGAAAAGCCATTGTCCAGGAGATATGGGTTGCGCCCTGGTCGTCGGTTGCGGGAGGAAAAGAGTTCTTCACAATCCCACGGCGTCTGCTGGTGACGTATGACCGAATCATACCGTCCCTCGCTGGAAATCCTCTTTTCAGCAACGTTGACTACATTCCCATGTCTGTCGCGGCGAAGGTCAACGGTTATCCTGTGCTTCTCGTTCACTACGTCAATGGAAGGCCCGCATACAAAATTCAACTTGGACTGCCGACGGCGAGATCCGTGAGTGTTGACTCGTTCAAGCTGCCGGCGGGATATGAAAGGAAGATGTTCTAACATGGCTCTCATTCAGTGCGATTTCTTTTCCGATGTGCTTGGCCTGAGCACATCCATGAACGTGATTCTGCCGCAGGCTACGAACCAGCAGGTCGGGATGAAAGGCAAGGCGGACGAGGATGATCACCCAGTCCTCTGGCTTCTGCATGGCCGCTCCGACGATCATACGACATGGTCCCGCCTGACCTCTATCGAGCGCTACGTATCCGAGTTGGGCATCGCTGTTGTCATGCCAAATGCTCACCGCAGTTTCTACGCCGACATGGCTAATGGGCATCGCTACTGGACCTTCCTGACCGAGGAGCTTCCTCAAGTCGCCCGATCGTTCTTCCCGCTTTCCGTCGACAGAGAGAAGAACTTCGTAGCGGGCCTCTCGATGGGCGGCTATGGCGCATTTAAATGGGCTCTGAGAAAGCCCGAGTGCTTCGCCGCCGCTGCCAGTCTTTCAGGCGTTCTCGATCTTGTTCTGACTCTTGGCGACCGGACTCTGGATGATACGCGCGAACTCGAGAACATCTGGGGCAATCTGGATCTCATCAAGGGAAGTGAAGACGACCTTATGACAGTGGCGGCGAATCTCGTGGAAACGGGCCGCGAAATGCCCCGGCTGTACCAGTGCTGCGGCACCGGAGACTTCCTCTACCGCAGCAACATCAGCTTCCGGGATCATGCCGTCGGACTCGGACTTGATCTCACCTATGAAGAAGGCCCGGGCGAACACGAGTGGGGATACTGGGACCGGATGATCCAGAGGGCGATAACCTGGTTTCTCGACACCTGATTGGAAACACACAATTCGGAACGAACAACATTCAACTCTCAAGTCAGCGGATATGACGGGAGGATTCCAGAAGTTCCAAGCATTGGAAATCTGTGTGGAAAAAGTTCCAAGGTTTGGAAAAGGTGATCTGAAGGGGGTCGATGGGAATTGCGATTGGATGGCCGCACTGTCGATGTGGAAAGCCGCGTCAGCGCTATCAGTTCGCCATGACATCCGTCGTCACGAGCTCAGATATGTTGCCGTGATCTGACCGTTCGGCTGCGAAGTGATCCAGTTTGCATTGATGCCGGATGGGTTCCTACTTAAGCGTTGTCCATTGCCTGTTGATTGTTGCGAGTTCCTCATATAGATCGCGCAACATCGGCAGTTCAACGCTCGCGTCCGCCGCCTGCCGCAGCGGCTCTCCGAAGATAGCCTCGACTTCCATCGGTCGTCCGGCTTCAAAGTCGAGAATCATGCTCGTTTTGTAAGGGATCATTTTGGCCGTATCGGTCATCATCTTCTCGAGGAATCGGCCCTCGATCGTGCGTCCAACGGCCGCGGCTCCCCGCTGCACTTCCAGCATCAGTTTCCACGCCCGGTCTTTCCATACAGGTTTCTGCAGAATCTCCTGTGTCGTGCAGCCGAGCGCCACAGACAGTCCATTGAAGGGGATGTTCCAGACGAGTTTCATCCAGCGGGCGAGGACAAGATCCCCGTTAAGTTTGACGGATATTCCGGCGGCTTCAAAATCCGAGCCGACAGCTCTCATCATTTCCGTGGTACCGGCAGGTTTGCCGTCACCTCGATATTCCGCGAGGGCGATATTGCCGTAGTCGAGGTGCGTGATGTGGCCTGGCCCGATTTTGTTTGAGCAGAGAAAGCAGAGACCCGCGACGATGCGGTTGCCGGGGACTATTCGTTGAATTCGTTCCTCGGCTCCCAACCCGTTCTGCAGCAGCAGAATGGTGCTGTGCGGAGCCGCGAGCGCGGGCAGCAGGTCGACTAGCGAGTCGTTTGCCGTCGCTTTCAGGCAGACGGAAATAACATCACACCGCGGCATATCATCAGCTCGCGCGTACGCATTAACATGAGGAAGTACGAAGTCGCCTTCGACCGAGTTGACGATCAGCCCGTGCTCACATACGTGTTCGAAGTCGCTACGCAGAAGAAAGTGCGTTTCGATGCCCGCCTTCTGCAACCGCGCCCCGTAGAAGCCGCCAAGTGCGCCCGTGCCTATGATTGCGTAAGACCGTTGATCCATTCCGGCATGGTAGCGGCTGTGCCGGCCGGGTCAATGACGCGCAAAGTGCAAATGACCGTCTTCCCGCTTCACGCACTGCGGCTGACCGCTGCTTCCGTGTCTGTCATCGACTCGCCGCCCCAGAGCGCGCGCTCGGCTACAGCGACTGCGGCGCCGATCGCGACCGCATCGCTTCCGAGTTCGCCGGGGACGATCCGGATGGAACGCTCATGGATCGGCAAAGCAAAGCGATTCGCGTTCTGCGCAAGCCGTCCGAGGAACTGCTTGTTTCGAATCGTTATGTCGGCGCCGATGACTACGGATTCCGGATCCAGCAGGTTGATCAGATGAGCCATCGATTTACCCAGCGCATCCGCCATCTCCAGCAGGGCGGGGGACAGGTCGCCATCTTCAAGTTCCAGGCTTTCCAGGTTCACGATTGCCGCCATCTGCTCCGGAGGGGGGGCGATCGCCGTATCCAGTTCGCCTGCCGCGAAGTGTGCGCCGTGAAATATTTTTCCTTCAATAAAGAGCGACGAACCAAATGCATCGAAGCTTCTGTTGGTGCGGTTCGCGCCATGGTGAAGAAGGAAGTAGATGAAGTTGTTGAACGCGCCGGCGGAGCCGAGTCGTGATTCCGCGAGTGCGGCCAGGTTCGCATTGTGATCAATGTGCGCGCGGACATCGAAAGCATCACGCAGAGAATTCCTCAGCGGATAGTCGGTCGTATTGTAGAGTTTCGAGATGAGGACGATTCCCTGCTCGGGATTCACCGCGCCGGGCACGCCGACGCCAACACCGAGAAAACGTCCTGCCAGTTTCACATGCGAAGCAAGGCGCGCATCAAGTGATCCTTTCAACGCTTTCACTGTCGTGGGCAGATCATCTCCGAGATCGACTTCATAGCGATCAAGGATTCTTCCCGCCACGTCCTGCATCAGAACGAGCGCGCGTTCTTTGCGGAGATCGACGCCAAGCGACCACCCATAGTGACTGTCGATTTCAAGCAGTATCTGTTTCTGTCCCACGCGAGTACTCGGAGCCTTCCCGGCGGTGCGCAGAATCTTCTGATCGAGGAGTTCCCGCACGATGTACGTGAGCGTCGATCCCTGCAATCCCGTCATGTCCGCCAACTGACGCCGCGAGAGCTGGCCGTGTTTTCTCAGGAGCTGCAGAACCAGTCTACGGTTCCAGAACGCCCCAATCTGTTGGTTGGTTTTTGTCGCAATCTGCACTGTGGTCTTCCTCCAAAACCCCACGTTACTTAAGATGCATTCTTTTCGAATTCAGCGGAGACAGAGCCTCCACCCCCCGTTCGAAGGAGACACTAAATAGCTGTTCTTCAAAAAAGTAAAACCTTTTATCAAGATCCTTGCTTCAATGAATGAATGGATATACCATGAAATAATGGTGGATGGCAGCTTTTTGTGTATCCTGATCCATGGCCGTCCGACTCCGATTCTGAAAGGAAGTTCTGAAATGGTGAGACAGAGCCTGAACGTATCCCGTTGCGGGGAAGCAAGATTCGTCAGATGGTCAGTTTTGGCCACACTGCTGTCTGTTTTGATCCCTCTGTCAGGATGTCGTACGCCCGATATCCAGGAGCCGGCCGGTCCGTCCATAGTGATCGTTAACGCGGAAGGCGGTGACTTGATCCGGACTTTTTCCGATGCCGATGAATGTCCTTCATCGGGTTCAGTGTTTTCGGTGACTTCAGAAGAGGACGGGAAGGAGAACTTCCTGCGTCTCACATATGATATTGAGGGGTATGGAGGTTTTGCTGTCGCCGTTGACTCGCTCGACGCCGGCGAACTGCCGGTACTCGAACTTCGCGCCCGCCTGGTTGACGGCTCAGTTCCGACCGTTCTGTTTCAGGTTACGGATCATGCCGGCCAGCGCAGGAAGGTCTCGCTTCACGATCTCACTGCAAACCTGGCGGCCGACTGGCAGACGTTTCGCGTGTCTCTCAAGCCGCTGAAGATCTTTGACGAGCATGCTCTGAGCGATGTTTGCGAGTTCGCGTTTATCTTCCAGCGCGGGAAAGGAAAGATGGACATGGGTGATGTCCATTTGATGGAGGCCGATGCCGTCACCGCGCACTTGGACTGGTCAAAGCCTGAATATCCGTCGCCTACAGGAAGAAGTGTGCCGCACGGTCTTGGGGCGTGGAGTTACGGAAGACCGGAATACGCCGCGCGCGAGATCATGCACTACAACGCTGAGGCGCTGGAGGACGGGAAGATACGCTATGTCTTCCCGTATGCCGGAAGCATCACGCTGAATTTGGACGGAACGTACAGCTTCGCATGGGAGCCCGGGAATGCGCGCAGACTGCGGGCGCTGCTCGACACGCTTCCGGATGCGGACAGCATCTTCGTGTTGCCCTTGATTGACGGTGTGGGACACGCGGCGGACAGCCTTGATCCGGCAACATGGGATCGTCTTGCGAAAGAAGTGTCCGGAAAGATCGAAAACGATCCGGCGTTCTATGGCGTGCAGTTCGACATAGAACCGCACGAGGAGCGGATCAACTACCTCTTCGCGTACTGCAGGAAGTACACAGACAAGCCTATTACTGCCGCCGTGGGAAAATGGACCCGCGAGGATTTTCGCTATGCGGATATGCTCATTCTTATGGCCTATGACTATGCTCTCGAACCGGCGGAATTCGCGAGGATCTCTGCTGAGAGGATTGAGCGCTTCCTTTCCGACGCGCGGGCATCCGGGGGGAAGGCCATGGTGGGAGTCCCTGCGATAGCAACGCACAGGGAGTATGAAGAGGTGGCTGATACCAAAGATGGCACAAGGCGGTCGACTGGTCACAGCATGGCGGAATATGCAGGGGCTTCTCTGGATGTCATCAACCGGTGTCTGAGAGAAGGCGACGAGACTTATGTCGGGCACGCCGTCTGGGCAGTTGCAGAGATCGAGGGTCTGCACGGCGGTTCCGACCCGCGCTGGTACTACCCGACAGTCATATCCCCGGAGGTGTGGAATCTGATCCGTGTATCCAGTGTTCGCTGAGGGCGGTTGAAAGGTCCTCCCTGAATGGCGCCGACTGAAGGCCCCTTTAGGATGAAACAGACAAAGAAAGGTACACAGCCCTGACGGGCTTGATTACAAACAATTGATGAAGTTCGCATTGTCTGTAGTCAATGCCGTCCGTCTTCATCCCGCTTAGCGCATTCGCGTCAACCTAAGGCGTAACTACTTCTTCCGGGTCGACTTGGACGGTTTGATGCGTTTGACAATGAGGGTGTTTCGATCCTCGATTTCCCAC
>JAHIZV010000161.1 GCA_018814445.1 Verrucomicrobiota bacterium
CCTTTTAATGTCTCAAGGCTGCCCTGCTGTCGCAGGACTGCTCCCCTAAACTCTTTTGTGGGGAGACTGTCCCAGAACCGCACCCTGCGGCGTAGCCCGCCGCAGGCGGGGCGGGCTGTGAGCTTGCCCCGCGGAGCGCGGGGCCGCCATGAGGGCGTTTCGCAGAAACGCCGCTACAGCGTGGGATGGCGGGCAAGACCCGCTTCAGGTTAATTCATAGTTCGTTTGTGCCGAAGTGGAGGAATGGCAGATCCGCCGTCGTCCCGATGCGCTCCGCGATCGGGACTATGGCGGACAGGCGTACTGGACTCCCCGCCGAAGGCGGGGTCCGCTTCTGGCGGACAAAATCCAGCGCCCGATAAGGTCTTTTTCATTGTTGATTGGGCCGGAGTGGCGGAATGGCAGACGCACTGGACTCAAAATCCAGCGCCTGTAACGGGCGTGAGGGTTCGACTCCCTCCTCCGGCACCCCGTTCGCGGAACGCGATCGGGGTGCCGCCCGCCGTAGCCTTGGCGAAGGCGGGCAAACCTCAAACCAGGGGCTCTTACCAGACAAATCCCCGGCCCCACCGATCTGGTGCTCTCAAGAAAACATACACCCTCCCGCGGTGCAGGTCGCGCCGTGGCATCGGGCGTGGCGGTGAATCGCTCCCAGGCGAGAGGGGCCGGGGCGCGGTCCGCAATTCACAGATACACTTCACCCTCTCGCATTCATTGCTTTTCTTTCGAATACTGCCAAAGGGCTTTATCGAGGGTTCGCGTGGGTACGCCGCTTCTCCTAGCAAGTGCCCGACAGCATTCAACGTAGCGCCACCAGAAGGCGAACGTATATTGCGAAGGCGGGTCTTCTCCAAGGGACCACAGAGCGCGATAATCAATGATTGGGTATCGGTCCTTGTGAAAATAATGCAGGATTACTGACGCAGAAGGCCACTGAATACCATCGAGCATTGTCAGCATTTCAATTCGCGCACGTTCAGTAGTGGCAGAAAAAGCTGCGCGTGTGACATCACGAACATATTCAGTGGAGTTTTTATCTGCATGCCCAGCACTTCTCGGGGCTTTCCATCGAGCGATGCGCAGGAGTTCCCCCTTGGTGAGCCATCCACGCGCGAGCACTTGGTTCCGAAGCTTGAGAAAGTACCCATCCTCATCTCCGTATTCGTACCTTGCGGCAAAGACTGGTATCTGTGAGAGGGAAATTTAAGCCTCATTCTCAACTCCTATGAGGAGCAAGGGGTTAGGTTAGGTGCTCCGGTTCACCTGTAACCCGAATCCTCTGGTTCGGTCATTCTTCTATCATGATCCTGAAGAGTTCGCTTTCAGGGCATCGGGGATCACGGCGCGCACAGGCTGACTGCCGAGAGAGCATGGGCTGTGAATTTCGCGGCACGATGCCAAAGCATTTGAGATCAAGCATGCCTCCGAGAACGCATGTATCACGAGTGTCTTGAAGACAGTCCTCAAGACGACGGTGGTGAGGAGACAAGAGCCCACGGGTCGTGGCAGTCAGCGCCTCTGGCGACTCTGGGAAATAGATAAGCGAAGATGCTTCGATGACCTTGTCGAGACAGATTGCGACGACGCCATATTGCGCAGCATCTGGTATGCGCTTGCGTATTTGGTTGACGGCCTGCGTGAAACTGCAAGCAAAGTTGCGAAGGTTACCAAGCCGCTTGCATTGGACACTGATCTTAACCCCCTGGATCTCGACCACGACATCATCGAATGCCACAATTTGGTGACCTGCGGCCATGAACCTGGAAGCAAGCTCAAGTTCATACATATGGTTTCGTGCATTTACGCTCTCCTCGCCCACCACTTCATCGGCTGGGTCCAGAGGGCCCTTGATAGCCTCCCTCAACGGCGCTCGGGGAAGTCTGTTGCTGGGAAGCCGGCACATCTGTCGATAGATCATGGAGAATAAGAACGCATCGAAGAAGCATGCCGCAAGCTTCCGCTTGTCATCCAAAGACAACTTTCTAACGAAGTCTTGCGGATCTGCGGCTTCCATCGGCCCTCTGACAATCGAGAGAATCTTGGGGATTCGGCTTTCCTGTGTGCGCACATGCTCAGCCTCAAGCCAATCCCGGAACTCGCCGAGTTCAGCTACTATCTGATCGCGCTCCATTATGGTTTGCCGGTTCATCTTGCTGAGCGAAAATACAATAGAACGCGCTTGTCCGTTTGGCGAAGCGGAGCCCCCGCCTCGAGGGATTTCAGAGCATCAAGGATGCGGCCATATCTTGGTAGCCAGAGAGAACAGTTGTTCCGTGCGCTGGTCAATCGCCGATTCGTCCCACGCTTCAATGTTCTGAAAGGGGCGATTGAGATTAAGGGCGGAATGCTGAAGGATCGCCTGGCGCTTTTTCAGCCAAGGGCCATTGGAGACGGCCGGGTTGAGGGCTTTCGTCAACAGGGTGAGGTTGCCGATCTTGTGAAGCGAGTCTTTGCGGAGGCGCTCCGCCCTATCCTCGTCGCCTGGGGTATCCTTAGAGAACGTGAGAGGCCATTGTTTCGCCCACTTCTGAGGAAGAAGGTGTTCAACGGTAAGGGATCGTTCAACGTCAATCTTCTCGGTTTTCTCGGTATACAGCTCACGCTCCAGGGCTTCCAAGATCATCCTTGTGCGTGCGCGTTTCAGACGCTTGTAGAATGGCAGGGCCAACCACGCCTCCTTGAATTCTTTGTCATCCGGCCATCGGGATATCTCCGCCGTCTGCTTGAGAAGAAGTGTCCGAATGTTTGAGGCACTGAAATCGTTTCCCGCTCGTGCCTCCTTGATCAGATCCACAACGAAACGATTGTAGTTTTTTGGAGTGAGTTCGCAAACCGCCCGACGGATGAAGAACGATTCAAGATCGACAAGGATTTGCAGGAGGTCGCTCTTCAGTTCCGGCGTGTTGTTTTGCTTGAAGATTTCAAGTAGCAGAGGGAACACCGTTGTCGTATCCATCTGATCGAGCCGATAGAAGAACAACTCTTCCCTGGAATTGGGCGCGGCTTGGTCAAATCCTCTATAGACACCAGCATAGGAGTTGAACTGCTCCATATGCATGGCGGCGTTCATGCCGTCGCTCTGACCAACGAATTCGCGAAAAGCACGGAATACCTGTGGCACCAGGATATCCTCTGCTTTCATGAGCGTAACGTAGTAGTAAAGAAACACGTCAATTCTCGGCCTCTTCAGGCGACCCATCCGCTTCTCGCCGCGCCAGTAGGATCTTTCGACATCAAAGGTGACCCAATACTGGTTGTAGAGCTTCTGGATGTCGTGTTGCTGGCCGTCGGCCAGATGAAAGAGGAAGTTCTTTACTAGATCAGCCGGGAGTAGAGGTGTGCCTAGAGCGTTGAGGGTCTCGAATATCTCCTGCGCGTCGTCCTTCTCCTCCAGATCAATCACGACTACCTGGAGGTCATCCCTCAGCGTGGTATGAAGAGCGTCCAATCGCGCGGCAAACCCCTTGCTTTGGGGGTTCCCAAGCCATTCCATGAAACAATCGGAAAAGAACAGGTACGCATCCGGGATGAGCCATGCGTCATTGGGATCGGAATGCGGCAGCTTCCGAACCTTGGCCGGACATGTCGATTTCATGACCTGCCTGAAATCCTCGCGATCCGCGTTTGTGGGCCAGACTTTAAAGATTTCATCCACGCAATCGCTTAAGGGTACATCATTGTCAGTGAGCTTGGCAAAAGCCCGCCCGTACTGTTCCTGACCGTAGAGCCGGCTCAGGTCTCGAGCCGCCGCCAAGGCCAACTGGAGCGTGGTAAGTCGCTGTTGGCCGTCAATGATCTGTCGAGCGGATATCTTACCTGTGGGTACGCGTATCTGATCGAGCACGATAGTGCCCAAGAAGTGTGGCCGGATAGAGGCTTGCACAATCCGCCTCTCTGCCACTGTCTGAATCGCTTCCCACAAGGGCTGCCAGTTGTCCTCTTTGGTCCACACGTATGGACGCTGAAACAAGGGGGCTTCCAGCCGCTCTGTCGTGTCGAAGATCTTCTTCAGAGTTAATTTGTCTACGTTCATTCGATCACCTCTTGTGTCTTAAGCCAGTAATGAAAGGCCTCGTCATTCACGCCACGGAGTTTCGTCAGGTAATCGAGCGGGGGCGCCATGGTGGCGGTGGCCAGAGCGGCCCTCTTGGCCGGATCGAAACGAAGATCATTCAGACGCAGATCGCGTCGGTCTCGACGAATGATTCGACTAATCAACGCGACCTTGACTGCTGCGACCTTGGCTTCGGGGAGGGTGAAGGTGCTTCTTACGAGAAGTGGCCTAATGTTTCTCACCCCGGCTTGCAGAATCTCGGCGTGCTCCGTATCTATCTTCTTTGTGAGGTCAATAGAACATAACGTCAAGGCCGCATCGTAACTGACGTCCAAAGCCTCCGCCTGCGCAAACCGACTCTGCCTGTAGCTGTTCTCAGCGGCAAAGACATGGTCGTATGCAACGAGGATCATCGGGAGATCCTGGGCCACGTCAAAAAGGTGGCCGACATCGAAAAGCTGTTTGATGAGATCAACCGGGCTTTCTTTATCGTAGGGCAAGCCCACGGTCCCAGGGGCAAATGCCGTGAGTTTGTCACCAAGCAAACCCTCGACAGTGGGGACAGAAACTGTGATCGGATGGTCTGGAATAATGAAGGGCAACTGGATGGGCAAGTCGTCGATTTGTGGATAGAGATCGCCCTCATCAAGTACATCGAGGATTACGTGATCCTCAGTTCCAGAAATAGCGGAACGGTAGGCAAAGTAGTAGTGTCGCTTCTTGGGCAGGGGCGGCGAATTACGCCTTCGCTCTTCCCACCCTATAAAAGGTGGCCGTCGGCCAATATCCGCCAGTTTCGCCTCCAATTTCTCCTTTGGCCATTGGAGAGAGATGTCTACATCAACAGACAGCCGGCGAATCTCTCCCAAGCGAAGAAGAACGGCTGTTCCCCCTTTGAATATGAACGGAACATCGGCATCTGCCAAGCGGCCGAGCAACTCAAAAGCGAGGATGCACTTCTCCAACTGGGCCGGGTCAACCGGGGCAAGCTTATCTGCCATGCCTAGAATGTAGCCTCTTGCAAAGCACTGTCTAGCAATCGCTTGCATTATTGCTATATGCTATAGCCAAAATTCTTCAGAAAGTGGCTATGGTATGTTCTTCTTGCCCCTGAAGGTCCGCTATATGAACGTTGCGGCGTTTCGCGTACTGGCTTAGTACGGCAACGTCAATTCGTCGGGAAGCCACCAGATTGGTGAACATCCGTCTGTATTCTGCAACATCCATCAGCGGCAGGTTGCCGATTTCCACGCACAGATCCACAAGGACCTTCTCTATCGTTGCCAGCTTCCCGGAAACTGGCTGTCGCGAAATGCTTGGGCGAACAACAACTGTCTTGCCACGCACGGAAAACGTCCGGTCCGCGTCGCCCTTCGAAGGATTCAAGTAGGCATTGAATCCGGCATCGCGCAGGGTCTCGAACACAGCGTCCATGTTGTGCTTCTCCGCGCACACGAAGGACACGAACTTCGCCAGGGTCTGATGCGTGTAGTGTTTGACCTGTGCCGTGGACCAGCAGGCAAAGTCGAGGAGCGGATACTTCTCGCCCAGCAATTGGACCAGTTCGGCTGTCGGTTCGGGATCGAGTTGGAAAGGCTCTTTGATAAAAGAGTACCAACCCTTGCCGGCGTCATGGATGAAGAGGCCAGAGACCAACTCTGACAGATACAGCTTCAAGGTAGCCCCGGTCGAGGTCTTGCGCTGTCCCTTCAAGAATGCCCGCACGGTGTCGATGCTGAAGTACTTGTACTTCTCACCAAGAGCAGGCAGGCATTCGGTCCGCAGGTATTCCTTCAAATCCTTCTCGGCGATGCGGCGGCCTCTTCCCGGTGCTGTCGTAGTGGTAGTCGTTGTAGGCGTAGTAGCAACCCCGTAGAGGTCGGTCACGAGAGAGTCAACTTCCGACTCCAAAGCCGCGATGTCGGCCTCTGGATTCTTCCGTTTGGCTTCCAGTATCTTGTCCACAAGCCGGACAATCGGAGCCTGCTTCTCCGCATCAACATCAGGAATGGGAAGCTGTTTCCAGTCGTCGGGATAGAGATGGATGTTGCTCCGCCGGTTGGCGCGCAGGAACTCGCGCGCGACCGATGAGTTCATCACGGCCAACAGGTACTTCACGCTGAAACGACGACTTGTTGCTTCCAAGTCCTCGCGGCGAGGGAGGTCGTGCCGGACCGGTCGCTCGCCTTTGTATCGGGCCGTCTTCTTGATCGACCTATTGCGGACCTCATGTAGGTAATGCCACGGAACAAAACCGACACATGCTGGCGTGAACACAAGCCCTTCATCATCATAGGCCACGATTGGGTCTGGTCCCGGGCTTCGTTGTGCAAGGATCTTCTCAGGGACGGGATATAGTTCTTGGAAGGTCGGGCGGCAGAAGCGGGCTGGCGCACGCTTCGTGCCCCACTCCAGCCACAAATGAGTCAGACGATACCACGCGCCAAGATGCTTCCCTTCCACATAGGGCTTGCAGTGCATCTTGTCCCGCGTCTCAGACACAAGATCAGAGGTTTTAAACTCCCCCTTTGCCTCATTTTCATCGCTGCTAGGACGCAGCCCGTATGTTATGTAGCAGATCGAGCTTATCGGGATCCCCTGGAGGCTCTTCGCTCCGTCCTCGGGAAAGAACATGCGATATGTCAGCATTCGCTGTTCGCCCGTCAGTAACGTCGTGACGTTGCCAAACTCGTCTTTGTGCAGGCGTCGTTCCGGCTTGTTTCGTGTACCGTCCGCCTTCTGGAAGAAGTAAACGAGGTTATGCACGGCGGCGTCGAAGATCTTGAGGTCGCTGCAGAAGTCGAGGCGCAGGATACGGGCATTCTGAAGGAACCAGTTCTGGGATTTCTGGGCATACTTGGAGTGACAGAACGCGTCGGAGACGATCATGGTGCTGACGCCGCCGGGGCGAAGGAGCTTGTAAGCGCGCTCGATGAAGGGGACGAAGAGGTCCCACTTCTCCCACAACGTCTCGTACGCCTCGCTTTCCAGGATGGCTTTGCGCTGGATGCGGTTCCATTCCGAAGCCTCATCCGCGCGGACATAGGGCGGGTTGCCGATGGTGATGTCAAATCCTTCCTTGATCTCTGGGAAAAAATAACGGGTGTCGAAGAACCCGACGGGTGCGTTCCGGAAAGAAAACAAGTTGCGGTAGCTCTCCCAAAGCCTGATCTCGCGTTCAGCGCGGGCGATGTCCGCCTCTGTTTTTCGCCTGGCCTTTTCTTGCCGCCTAGCCCCCTTCTCGGTGGCGGCCACTTTTCCTTCCGCGCGCCGAAGATCTTCGCGTTTGTTCTCTACAGAACTCTCGCGCTCATTGATCTTTTGATCAATAAGCGCCTCGATCTTCCGGCGTAGATCGCGCTTCTCTTCCGGATCACGCACATAGAAGAATGATTCAGCGGCATTGGCAAAGTTTTCGAAGAACGCATCTGTCAATGCAAATTCGCCGGGCCGCATGGTCAACTCGCCCGGCACGGGGATGAGCGAGTTGGCGGCGACGAACTTGAAGTCGAGGTTAGGCAAAGCGGGCACGCCCTTGTTCTCGGCCTGGTCATCCACCTTGAAATCCACGAGCAGGGAGATGAAGCAACGCAACTTGGCGATCTGGACGGCAATCGGCTGAATGTCGGAGCCGTAGATGCTGTGCTGGATAAGCGCAAGCTTCCAGTTATGCTCGGCGCTGCTGCGTTCCAGCAAAGCGCGGGTATCCTCGCGCATGGCCGGAGGCGTGTCATCGAGAATACGGTTCTTCCAACGCTGGTGATCCCGGTCGAGCTTCTCCAGAATATACACCAGTCGTTGGAGCATGCCCATGGGGAACGCGCCGGAGCCGCAGGCGGGATCGAAGGTGCGAACCTCGTAGATGGCGTCAACCAGAGCGCGTTGCTCCTCCTCATCGAACGGGTGCTCCGTCTCGGTATAGGCAAAGAGGATATCCAGCCCGGCGCGGGCATCCGCAACGGAGCAACGAGGCACACGACGAACAAGCTCGCGCTCAAGGTACGCCTTGAGCGATTCGCCCGTCATGTAGTCCACGATGACGCGTGGAGTATAGAACGAGCCGGTTTGCTTCTTTGCGGTCTGCTCGGTCTCGGGAGTGTATTCGGCCAGGAGATTCTCGAAGATACGACCCAATAGTTCCGGATCGAGAGCTATTTCTTCCTCAACCGGGGTGTTCTCCGTGACGGTAAAGGTGTAGCCGTCGAGAATGGCAAAGAGCCCATCTACTTTCACGTCACGCTTCTTCTCGGAACCATAGGCGTCTCGAAGGTCCACGTGTACTGTCTCTCCAAAGAAAAGAACATTTGGAACGACAGGTTGCTTGCCAAGGGTGTCGGAAAACCCGTCTACTCGAACTTCGTCGCGGCTGTTGGTTCCTGTGTCGAGACATTCGAAGAGGCCGCCGTTCAGGAATGGGATATTCGAAAAAAGATCGCGAAGATCTTCGGGGTTTCGGAAAAGCTTCTGGTGCCGGAATACACTGTGATCCATGTAGTGCTCGTTCCTGCCACGGGGGCCGCATTTCTCAAGATTTCGGAAGTCCCGCTGGTCGAGCGGCACTGCGAGCGTCGGGAAGAAGAGGTTCTGGAGTATGGCGAGGTAGTAGCCTCCGTCGCTCGCATCGGCGTGATCAAAGCGTTTGAGAACAAGCCGGGCGGTTTCAGGGCTGAATAGCTCACGGGGAATAAGGCCCTTCTGGCGTGCGAACCAGCAGAAGACGATCCGCGTGAGCATTCGGATCAGGGCGATGCGGTTGCGCAGATCCTCGTTGGGTATCCCCCCCTCAGGAAAGCGAACCGACTGGGCTGCCCAGAAGAACCACTCCTGGATGCGCTGGTAGAACCGGCGATTCAGCAGCTCGATATTCAGCCGCTCAGACCACGCCGCGTGTAGGTCGTCAAACGACCGGATCGGCTTGGCGTGGGCCAGTTCATCGAGGGAGAAGGAAGCAAGAACGTCCAAATGTCCGCGGTGCGGGCTGGCAAGGGAGATGTCCTTGATCAGACTGACCTTCTCCAGCACGTCGTGGGCTGGGTCGCGTTTGTGGGCGCGCCGGTTGATGATGGCGATGCTGATCTTCTCGCCATGCGCGAAGAGAACCATGACGGGAATGCTGAAGAGGCGGTTGATCGCACGCGCGACGGCTGCGAACCGACCACGGGGGTAATCTGAGTCACGGAGGCGAATGGCAAAGAACAGATAGGACTTTAGCTGTCCCGCGTTCATGCCGAACAGCGATCGCTGTTGCGACAATTCGTCGTCTGTCAGTTGGAACAGCAGATCGACGGTCTGCCAGTGCGCGACCAAAGCGCGTTCGCGATTCAAGGGGGCATCCGGACGATCGAACTGACCGAGGAATGCTTCAGGTGTGTTTTCCAGATCGAGCACCTTCTCGCTTCGATAGCCGAGAGTGTTCAGGAAGGCGATGGCCGCCTTCTTCAAGTCCTTACCCTTGAACCCGGCAAGGCCGTTCTCAATCTGGTGTTTCAGATCGGTCATATCTGGTGATTACCCATTAAATTACCTATTACCATTACCCAATAGGATCACGATGGCTGTTGATGATCCTATTATTGACTCGCTGATCCTGTTCGCTCCCACTCCGCGTCGCGCCCCTTACCAAGGCACCGAACAACGCCCTTCCGCTTCAGGTCGAACAGGGCGCGTTTGAGCGTGGGATCGCTGATCCCCGGACAGGCGCGTTGCAGCTCGCCGAATCGGAACCGCGAGGGAAGGCGTTGCACGGTCTGTTCAACGATTTCGCGTTTCGCGCCACGGGCGGTTGTAATGGCGCCGACACGGTCTTCGAATTCCTTGTACGCGGCAATCAGCGTCCCGAGGAAGTAGTCCCACCAGGGACGAAGGTCGTGGCGCGCCTCGTGCCAGTTCTGCGAGCTCTTCAGGAGTGTCTCGTAGTAGCTCTCCTTTGTCTCTTCGACCAGGCGCTCGAGGCTGATGTAACGCCCGACCTCGTAACCATGCTGATACAGCAGCAAAAGGGTGAGAAGGCGGCCAACCCGGCCGTTGCCATCCCAGAACGGATGAATGCACTCAAAATCGAATACGACTGCGGGGATAAGAAGCAGGGGCTCAACCTGTCGTTCGTCAACAGCACGGTGATAGAACTTGCATAGCTTCTCGACGAACTCGGGCGCCGCGACGTAAGAAACCGGACGAAAACGCACTGCCGGTTGCCCATCCGGACGGACCTCGAGGATGGCGTTATCCTTCTCCTTCCAGGCTCCACCCTTCTCTTCGGTACGGGCATATATCCGACGATGCAGATCAAGAATCAGTTCCGAAGAGAACCGCATCCGGCCCGCGTTTGCATGGATCTCGGCGAGGGCATCGCGGTAACCGGCCACCTCGCTTTCGGAACGGTTCCGCGGCGTGGTCTTCTTCAGAACAAGAGGTTCGAGTCGATCCGCGGCGACCGTCACCCCTTCGATACGATTCGACGACTCGACGCTCTGCACCATAGCCACCCGTTTCAACGTTTCCAGCACTTCCGGCGATTGGCGTCGAAAGAGGTCCTGTCGTCCCCGATATTCGCCCAGCGCGCGAACCTGCATCAGCAGGCCCTGTGATATCGGCTGCTCCAGAAGATAGTCATGTTCAAGCGATCTCATGTTCGCCTTCTCCGGTCATCCGGCCTTGATCACCAGCCAAGTAACGAGTTCAAAGTCATCGGCCTTGGAGGCCTGCTTGCTCTTGTCCGGAATCACGAAATCGCGCCCGGATTGGAGCCCGGCGGCGGTGCGCTTTTGGAAAGTGCGTACAATCGAATCCACAGCCTTCTTCAGAAGGTTATCGTACTTGGACATGTCAGCGCCGTTGTTCGTCTCGGCATCAAAGGAATCGCACAGAGCCTTGAGAGGCTCGACCTGCCCACGGCACAGGGCCTGGTACATCGTGAGAACCTGTTTGGCGTGCACAAAGGTAAAGCGGACCTCCCCGTCATCGCGCACGTAGAGAAGGTAGTACGGATTGAGCGGATTGACGCTCTTCTGTTTACCCTCTTCCTGGGCGGTTTCGTGCTTGAGACAGAAGATTACACCCGGCCGCACGATGTCTTGAGCAGGGCCATTGAACAAGTCACGCGACTTTAAATCCTTCAGAGGCGGCACGACGGCATAGAGCCCAAAAGGCGCGTCCTTCAGCTTCTCTTTGTTCGCTTCGAGATAGTTCATAAGCTCGATGCGGAAGTCGTCCAGGGTGAACTCGCTAAGGGAGACGGCGTCGTCCATCTCTTCCAGATCGAGCACCTCTTCCTTGAGCCGCAGTAACTGGCGATCCCGATATCGCAGATCATCCCGCAGAAGGTCTTTGATCTGGTCGGTGTTGAGTAGGTCGTCTTCGCCTGTGGCCGCCAGATCAACCAATGCCATGCGCGCCTCGACGCGGTCCTTCAAGTTGATGTACAGGTTGAGATCCTGGGTGGGCCAGAAATTGACCAACTGGATGTACTTGTTCTTGGAGCCGATACGGTCAATTCGGCCGAAGCGCTGGATGATGCGAACCGGATTCCAGTGAATATCGTAATTTATCAAGAAGTCGCAGTCCTGGAGATTCTGGCCTTCAGAGATGCAGTCTGACGCGATCAAGATGTCGATCTCACCCTCCTGCGGCATGCTGCTCATCTTTGCCCGGTACTTGGAGCGGGGCGAGAAGTTGGTCAGGATCGCGCTGAAGTCCGTCTGGGCACGGAAGCCCTTAGGCTTGAAGGTCGTCTTGTTGTCCCCGCTCCCGGTTACGACGGCGATGTGAAGCCCCAGTTCCTGACTCGTCCAGGCTTCCAGCGCGTTGTACAGGTACATCGCCGTGTCAGAGAATGCCGTGAAAACGAGGGCCTTCTTATTGCTCGGATTGATCGGGGATTCCACCTTCTGGCGGATGAGACGTTTCAAGTCCTGCAGTTTCAGGTCCCGGTCCTGGGTCACGGCTGCCGCGGCTTCGTGAATCTTGATAAGTTGTTTCTTGTCCGCCCGGAGGTCCTTCAGCCAACGCTCAATGTCCAAGTGCTCCAGCTTGTAGGTTAGCTTCTTTCCGACCCTGAGTCGCTCATCCAGATTTTCGAGATCTTCATCTTCTTCGCGATCTTGCAGATCAAGCTCGGGATTCACGTACTTGTCGCGGTTCTTGTCGAAGTCAAGAATCTTGTCCTCGAGGTCCTTGATCTTGTTGATCGTTCGCCCGATCGTGATCTCGAAGGATTCGATTGAACTCTCCAGGCGCTTTAGGAAGTTCACGCGCATCATGCCGATCAGGTAGGTCTCGCGGGTCTTCTGATCGTCAAACAATTGGATCTGCTCACCCGCTCTTACATACAGTGCCTTTCGTTCGGGGAGCACATATTCCGACGGATTAAACACGGACAGCTTGTACTCTGAGATCTGATTATTCAGTTCATCGTATGTCGGAAAGAAACCCTTGGTATCGATGTCCGGGGCAAGGGATACGGGCTTCAGACGCTCGGGGAACTTCCCAATGCGGTTGATGTCGTAGTAGCTTTCGATGTGTTTGCGGGATCGAGCAATGGTCAGGTCGTCCAAGAGCGTGAAGAAGGATGAGTCCAAGGTCTCCAACAGCCGGCCAACTCTTCGATCCTTATTCTTCTCGGGATCGGCCCATCGCGTGAAGTGCGTCTGGGCCGTTTGCATGGTCTGGGCGATGCTGAAAATCTTCAACGATGTCTCGAAGGCGCGGTCGTTGCCCTCGGTGATGAGGTATATCTGGTTTCGAAGGTCGCGCAGGTTCGTGTTCACGGGCGTGGCGGAGAGTAAAAGCACCTTGGTCTTCACCCCGGACTGGATGATGTCCTGCATCAGCCTCTCATAGCGGCTGCGGCTTCGCTCACCGTCATCCTTCTGCTTGCCACTGGCGTTGTTTCTGAAGTTGTGCGATTCATCAATGATCAACAGGTCGTAGTTGCCCCAACTGTGGGAGGCCAGGTCAACGTCGCCCGATTTTCCGCCCTCCCGGCTCAGATCTGTGTGCGAGAGGACCGTGTAGGCGAGGCGGTCTTCCTTCAGGGGGTTTCGCTCGTCGTTCTCACGGTAGACCGTCCAGTTGTCGCGAAGTTTCTTGGGGCACAGAACCAGGACGCGGGCGTTCAGTAGTTCAAAGTACTTGATGACGGCAAGGGCCTCGAAAGTTTTGCCCAAGCCCACGCTATCGGCCAGTACGCAGCCGTTATGTTTGAGAATCTTGTTGATAGCCCCTTTGACGCCGTCGCGCTGGAAGTCATAGAGCATGTTCCAGACATGGGTCTCGAAGAATCCGGTTTTCTCGTTCAGCAGGCCGCCGCGCTCGGCTTCGAACAGATACCGTTCGAAGATGTGAAAGAGCGTCTTGAAGTAGATGAACTCCGGGGCGTGGTTCTGGTAGAGCTGCGCCAGGTACGTCAGGACATCTGACTTAACGTCGCTCACCAGGGTGCCGTCGTTCCACACCTCGTCGAACCACTTCTTAAGGTCGTCACGATCCCTGTTGTCGTTGACTTCCAGGTTAAGCTCGATGTTGTTCCCGCTGGCGCCCAGGCCAAGGCCCCGCACGGTGAAGTTGGAGCTACCGATGATTGCTTCTGACACGCCATGGTTGTTGATGTAATACATTTTCCCATGGAGGAATCCTGGCTTGGTGATCGACCGGATGTCGGCTTTCTGCCTTAGCCAATCGGCGCACTCACGCGCGACACGCTTCTGCTCGAGCCGATTGCCCAAGGTCAGCGTGTCATTCTCAATTCGGAATGTCTTGGTCTCGGTCTTGTCGGGATCGAGTGACTGAATGAACTGCGGCTCGCCGAAGAGGAAGCGAAGGTGGTCAATGCCGTCAAGTTGGGCTTTTAGGGCCTCATAGGCGTAGATCGTGAAGTAGGCCGAAACAAAGGATAGATCCGATCCCGGCTTTATCTTCTCCCGCAAGAAATCGCCGATGGCACCACGCTTGTGGTTATCCCAAATGCCTGAACTGGGCTGCCTGCTTGTCATCGGCCGCCCCCCACTCTACTTCTTACCTGGCCCGCGTTTCCTGATCTGACCCAACTGTCCACTTCTACCGTCTTGAACTTCCACAGACGGCTGACCTTGTGCGCGGGCATCCGCTTCTTAGCGATCCAGACGTAGATCGTCTCGGTTTTCACCCCCAGGTAAGCCGCAATGTCCTGAACCGACAGCCATCTGTCTTCGTTCATCGCCGTATTCATCGAGGCAGGAGCTCCTCGCGCATCCATGCGTCAACGTGGAGATGTCTATCAGAATAAACAGGGATAAACAAGGTTGCGCATGACCCGTTAACTTTTTGCCCATTCATGGCGCTTTCTTCAACCTGTATCGCCTGGTCTTTCGTGTGCCCTCGCGGATAATGAGACCCGCCTCGATCAAGGGATTGATCATATCCATGGCTCCTTGCCGCGAGACTTTCAAGGCCGCCCAGATTTCACGGGGCGTCAGGCTGCCGCGATCGCGCAAAAGTTGGAGCAACTGCTCTTGGCGTGGACGTAAGGTCAGCTTCCGACCTGTAGCCTGGGTTGCGAACTTCTGGATTCGACCCCAAACATGCTGAAGAGTAGAAAGGAGCCCTTCGGCGCTGTATTCCAGCCATGCGGATAGATATCATCGCCCTTGCCTCGGACATCTTGGAGCGCGGCGTAGTACCTGGGCCGATCCTCCCAATAAAATTCGTCCACCGAGAAGAGGTGATGGGTATCGAAGCCGCGCCGATACAGTTCCCACAAGGCCAAGGCCCGGCCGGTGCGCCCGTTTCCATCGGCAAAAGGATGTATGGCTTCGAAGCGATAGTGAACGATTGCAGACAACAACACCGGTGAAATAGCGGCGGATTCCTTATTCCACCACTCGAGCAACTCAAACATCAGACCCGAAACTTCTTCAAGCGGCGGTGGATTATAGGGGCCGACGCGCACACGAATGGTGCGATAGCGCCCTGCCTCGCCTTGATCCATCACTCCACCAGAGACGATCCGGTGCAATTCCAACACATCCTCATGGCTTATGGTCTTCTGCCGGGCCTTTTTCTCTATGTACCGGAGACCGGCAAAGTAATTCACGACTTCCCTTCGCGCGCGCTCCGCGACGGCCGGCACATCCCTACCCTCTTCAACGGCCCGAACCTGCTCCAAGGTAAGAGGGTTGCCCTCAATGGCGGTCGAAGAGTGGGCGTTTCGGGCGCGAGAGTCCATTTGCAGGGCGGGGATCCAGGCCACGTCCATGGTGGCCGTAAGGATTCGCTCTCGCAGAGCGGCTATCTGCTCGATGTTTTTCAGAAGCAACGGCGTAATACTGAAACGTGGTTGATAGCTCATGGCAGGCACATTAACGAATAAGTCAAGTATCAGTCAAGTTATTAGTCAAGCTTTCCCATCTGGCTGCTTGCGACATGCCTACGCCCTGAAGTTGGTCACACTCGACGCCCGGCTATCAACCTCCGGACCTTTCGGCGACGTCATAGATCAGGTCCTCTGCCTCATCGGCCACACCTAAGCGGTTCGTAGTAGCGCTCCTTGTTTTCCTCGATCAATCGCTCAAGGCTGATGTAGCGGCCCACAAGGTTCCGTAAGTTGCTGTTGTCATATTTGAATCCTAACAGTTTTTACATTTCGGGCATTGGGCATTATACTGGTAAAACATTTACGAAAATAATGCGGCGCGAAATCTGGTGCCGGCCGCCTGAGCCTTGGCGAAGGCGGGCTTCAAACCGGGAGACACGACCATGCAAGTATCCTGCTCCATCGAACAAGCGCTCGGACGGAAGTATCCTGAGCCCGTGGTCCTGGTGACGACGCGGGCGGCGGACGGTCGGGCCAATGTCATGGCCGCCGCCTGGGTCAGCCTGGCCTCCAGCGAGCCGTGGATGTTCGTCCTGGGCATTGACGCGGAGGCACGCACGTACGAGGTCATTACCCAGACCCGGGAATTCGTGGTCGCCTTTCCCCACGAGGGCATGGCGAAGGAAACGCTTCACGCCGGGAGCCACCACGGACACCACGCCGACAAAATCAAGGACGCCGGGCTGGCAACGCAAAAGGCCTCCATCATCCGCGCCCCCCTGGTCCAGGACGCCCTCGCGAACTTCGAGTGCGAATTGGTGGA
>JAHIZV010000162.1 GCA_018814445.1 Verrucomicrobiota bacterium
CGCCACCGAGAGGGGCCAGCCCTATCCAGCACCAGCGCGTATTCTTAGAGAACTGCCGGTGTGACGCGGATTCAAAGTTGTAACTGACCGTACCGCAACCGGTATAGACATCGGCACCTATCTGGTTCTTCAGCGACTGCAGACAGGTCACGCGATAAGGGATGACCAAGAAGGCCTTCGCATTGAGATGGTCCGGTAGACCAACTAGATATTCATACTTGAAGTAGCTGTCCGTTCCGGGGAAGCGAATAAGTAGATCGTCCGCGCGAATCAGGCCGTGATTTGTGATCCTGATTTCACCGTTGTACACATCGCCCGGTTCCATATTGGGGAGATTGATCGACGACGGCTCCACCACAAGAACTGGTGCGGGTACGTCGGTTTCATACGTGGCCGTCAATACAATCTGGTAACGGTCTTCTATTGTGATTTCACGCACTTCCCATTCGATCGACACCAGGTTGTAATCCATCGCCACTTCATGGGTCTCCGTGAGACCAGAGTGTATCCAGATCCGCCCGATGTAGCTGTTGTGGTTGTTCGCCGTTATGCGCACCTTATAGCGACCGGCGGGCATGTCGCTGAACAGCGCCTCGCCAAAACTGTCGGTATTGAGCGTCTCTTCAATGCTCAACACTTCCTCGTTTTGCAGGGTGATGCGAGCATCTTTGAGGCCCTGGAGAATGTCCCCGTTTACGTCCAAAGTGCCGGTGTAGATATCGACAACCTTGAACAAGGCCGAGCCGATACCCGCCTGGGTTACCGTGACATACAGACCAATGTTGCGCGTCGTGTAATTGTCGCTCGCAACAGTCATGAAGAAGGTGTAATCGCCCTGCGCTACACCACTGTCCGGACGGAAGCTGACTTTCACGGGAAGGACTTCGCCCGGAGCCAGGTTGGTCTTCGTTGTGTCCAGCGCCATCGTAACCCAAGAAGGCACCGCCGCGCCACCTGCGCCTGTCAGCACAACGTCAATTCCCTCCAAGGTGCCCTGCCCTTTGTTCTCGAGTGTAATAGTCCGCGCCTGCAATTCATCGTACGCCAGGCCCAGTTCAACGTAGGACGGGCTGTAGAACAGCTTCGGGGTGGGCTGAGTAAACTCGTAGTTCACGCTAACCTTCGCCCAGTAATCAGGGGATTCATCACTAACCACGCGCAAGTAGATAGCACCCACAGGAGCGGCCTCATCCGTGCCGCGCAGGTCGAAACTCAACCGGGCCTGCTTCTTCGAAGCCAGCGTGTCGATCGGACTACCGATCGTCACAAAGACCCCGGTGGGCGCTATGGCCGCAGGCTGATCCTCGGAAAGATATTCGAGATGCAGGTTATTGACGGCGGTTCCTTCGCCGGTCGTAACGTCCACGTTCAACGCCTGTGTCGTCAAAATTGGATACTTCACATTGTAGAGCGCCGGACTCACGACCACGCGATTGATCGTGAAGGAATCCTGAACAGGTTTGTCGTTGAGGTCCGGATGCACCGCCCACACACGGTATTGCCCTGATTCGCCCGGCATGGGCTCAAAGGTGTGGCTAAATCCACCGTTCAGGTCCGTCCATAGATCGTAGTGCCGCTCGAACCCGCGTACGGATACCGCTAGATCGAGGGGTGCATTCACTTTCGGCAGGCCAGTCTCGCGGCTGACCGCATGACCCGTGACAATGATCGGTTCGTTCCCCACCGAAGAACGCGGCGCCACATTCGTCACGCTAACGGAGTATGGCGTATCGACTACCGCGACCGCGCGCGACTGATTCAAGCCCTGGATCCATTGCTCATCCTGACGACCCAGGTGATAGTAGATCCGGTCTATCTCGAGCTTCACATACATCTGATCGAGGACGTTTGTCGGTACGTTGATCACAGCCACGTCGGAAATGAACTCGCCGCCAGCCGGTATGCGCGCCACAACATCACCGTTGGCCAGCGCCACGATACCTTCCCCATGGCCCTGCTTGAACGAAGCGACCGAATACACATTATTATCGGCATCCAATAGACGGAAACGCACATCCACCGAAGGCTGAGAACCATCGTTCTTTGCAGTCACGACTTCCACTTCTTCATCACTTGTATTGCGGAGGACCCACTGCACCTCACCGTCACCGCCCCGGAGGAACGTCCCGTTCAACACATCAACGGACAGCAGATCGTCGCCAACGACGATACTGGAGTCTTCGATAATGGTAATCTTTTCGCCCGCGTTCGGAACGATCTCGATCGTTGTTTTGAAAGCGGACACATTCAGCAGGTCGCTCTTGCCACCGATCACCACATCGGCAGCCTGCGTTGCGCCCGCGCTCAGGTTGAACGAGCTGGAGGCGTTCTGCTGTGAACCGACCTGGACTTTGAGCTGGACGTTGTTCACCGATGAGGTCGTTTCGTTGATGACGTCGAAACTCAGCCGGTTCATGATGCCCCGCTTGACTTCCATATCGGCATGGGGCAGCGCGGATACAATCGGCAGACGAAGTCTGCGCCCGACGCTCTCCTGCCATTCAGAATCCACAGATATGACCATGTACTCCCGCTCCTGACCGGTATAGCCGGTGTCAGTGTAGGTCACAGCGGTCAGCAGACTTGTGTTGAGCTTCGTGGTGTTCGCGCCTTCGACCAGATAGAGATCGTACCCCATCACATCCCCAGGATATGGATGCGACCAGATCAGGACCGGGTAGTCTGAGTTACTCACCAGCGCTTCGAGACTATTCACCGGAAGCAACGTGAAATTCAAATACATCGATACGGCGGGCCCCGACTCGTTACCCACACTGTCCACCGCGGTCACGGTATATGCGTGCTCGTCCTTCGACGGCTGCGGATCTACGACAAATAACTGCTGCACATCGGCGCCGATCGGACTGAGCGCGTCAACGTTCGTGATCACCGTGCCGGAGGAACGATAGATCGTATAGGTCATCGCCTCGGTATTCTCCGGGGGTTCCCAGGATATCTTGATGCCGTTGCCGACCATCTCGAGCGTGACGTTCGTCGGGATGCCCGGCACCGTCGCGTCGGAAAGCGCAGACACCGTAGCGCTCATCGCGCCAATCGTTTCCTGCCCGTTCTCCTGACGGATACTGGCAACGGCATAGTGATAGATACCTTCGATCGCGGGTACATCCAACAGGTTCAGTGCCCCGCCACTGCGCGCGAGTTCCGTCAGGCTTCCTTCCCCCGGAGCCTGACGATATATCTGATAGTCTGCCGCATCTTGTGTCGACTGCCACGACAGGTTGATCTTCCCTCCGGGCTGCGATTCGACCTTAAGCCCCAAAGGCGATGCCAACCCGGGTAGATCCCCTTGGTACACCTCAAATTCTTTCGTCGCGGAAATTTCCATGCCGAGATTGCCGAGATCGTCCTCCCCAATATAGGCGAAGGTGAGCAGCTCGGTGGTCTCTCCCGCCGTTGCGGGGAGCGTGAACATCCCAGACCATGAGACCGCGGTTATCTTCACCGTATTCGTGATCGCGATCCAGCCATTCGTATGTTCACTCAACAGATAGCTCAGTGCAGGCTCGGTTCCGTTTGCCACCGAATCATCCAGCACCATCGTGAAGGTCACCGTCACCGGGTTCGTCGAGCTATTCTGAATGGGAGCGGCCGGCTGAATGGCCAGTTGCACCACTTCCGGACCGTCCGTATCGATGATCAGGGCCGGCACGGAGTCGATTCCTGTGCCGCGGTTGCCAGCTTCATCTCGAGCTGAGAAGACCAAGGCCGCCGCCCCGGACGGTGTATGCGGCAGGACAGTGAAATACCCGCTGTACGCAAAATTATTCACTTTGCTCAGCACAACGGAAATCGGGAACCCGTCCTGAGGCGTCACGCTCAAGAACGGCGTCGCCGAAAGCGATTCGGTTACATGAACAGTCACGTCCACGAGACCCGGCGCCGTGCGACCCGTACCCGAGTCGTGATTGCCGCGCGGGCTAATGACGATCGACGAGGCCCGCGGCGGGGTCCGGTCAGACTCCTCCCAGACCATTGCCGACAACGGACTCTCCGTGCCCGCCTGATTGACCAGCGAAACTCGGTAATAATAGGTGCCGTCGGCCGTTGGCGTGTCATCGTAGGTCGTAGAACCCAGCAACGTTGAGTTGAGCCTTGTTGCCTGCCCCTTTTCAGTGAACGCCGAGGCACTTCTGTATACGTAGTAGCCCTGGATAGTCTTGTTGTTGGGCTTGTTCCAGGTAACCCGGATCGTTCCGCTCTCGCGCGGCAGACCAGTCAGGTTCACGGGCGCGGACGGGATACTTGTGTCCAGAACAATGTTTCGCCCCGCGGACAGGGGACCCTGTCCACCCCGGTTGACGCAAGCCGCCTGTATGTAGTTCGTTCCCTCGGTCAACGTAAGGCCCGTACTCCAAGTGCCGTTGCCCTGCACACTGGCTGCAGGGGAAGCGGACAGCACACCACCTTTGAACAGCACCACATCGGTATACTTCGCCGCAGTTCCAAGCAGGATCGCCGAAGGCGTGTTCACCGACGCGCCCTCGGCCGGACTGGTGATTGACGGCGCCTGCGTTGGCGCGCCCAGATTGACGTATACGGAGTTCGTAATGACGGTCGCGTTTTCTTTCGAGTCATACGCTCTGAAGACGAGTTTATGGAGCCCGTCGGCAAACAGCGGGACAGTCCAGTAGTAGGAGTAGCTTTCAGAACTGCCGGTCGCGGTGTACAGGTTTGTCCCGTCTACTCTGAACTCCACACGGCTCATTCCCGCCGGATCAGAAGCAGTCACGCGCAAGTAGTTCTCCTTCGTGACGATCATGCCGGCAGTCAACTCCTCGTCACCAAACTTGATCGAGCTCACTGCGGGCCCGTTTGTATCCAGCATCGGCATTGCGGAAACCGACGCGACTTCATCGTCCTGCCCGTCGGACAGGTTGACGGTCACCACGGCGAAGGAGTGTTCCGCGCCATTCTGCAGGCCGGCCACGCCGCCTTCCGTGCCGCTGATCGTAATCGAGCCCGTCAGATTTGATACCGTCATGAAGTTGGTCGCGGCGTGATAGATCCTGTAGTGCTTAACGTACTGCGCCGGAAGCGCCGGAGCCCAAGTCAGCGTAACTACGCTGTCGTACGGGTCGGCAACTACGTTGGTCGGATTCGGCAGCAGCGTGACGCCGGTCACCACGGCCCCGCCGCTCTCGTTTCCATCGGCGTCTACCGAACTGACGCGAAATACATATGCGGTCGCGGGAAGCAGTCCGTTGCCGACGTCATAACTGCTTGCGCTCTGATCGAGGACGACTCCGTTGGTACTGCCCGCCACATAAACCTTGTATGCGGCCAGATCGCCCTCGCTATTTATGGAAGGTGTCCAGTTTACGACCAGATTGGACCTGAAGCAGTCAAAGTGCAATGCCGACGGATTGGCCGGCGGCAAGTTGTCCACAGTCCTGACCATCACCGGCTCGCCGATATGATTCCGCTGGTTCCCCTGCGTGTCCTCGGCAACTACGCCGAAATAGTACGTCGTGTCGCGCGTCAAACCTGTTGCAGTAAAGTTCTTTATTCCGGCCGCGCGCGTTCCAATCGCGAGCGCAGCGGAGAGATTCGTGAAGTAGGAGGAACTTCGGTAGATGGCATAATGATCGATGTCGTCCCCGTTGGCGACCTCGTCGTAATCGGCCCATGACAACGCCACTTCCGTGCCCTCGCCCGCACCCTCGGCCGTCACACTCACATGTCCCGGCGCTGTGTCGTCGTAGACGATCGACACAACGTTCGAGCCGCTCCGGTTGCCAGCCCGGTCGATCGCCTTGAACGTCAAGACAGTGATGCCATCGGAAAGAGGAATGTCATACGACCAACTCGTACTCGAACTGACCGGGACGATCCGGACGTCATCCATCCAGATCTCAGTGTACGCTTCGCGCTGACCTCCGATGACCTGATGGCCGATGACCGTCGGCGACGTGACCGGATTGATCGTCGGGATCATGGGAAGCGCCGTGTCTACCGTGAATACGGAATTGAACTCCGCCGACTGATTACCGAACTTGTCCAGCAGGCGGA
This sequence comes from Verrucomicrobiota bacterium, assembly GCA_018814445.1. Taxonomy (GTDB): domain Bacteria; phylum Verrucomicrobiota; class Kiritimatiellia; order JAHIZV01; family JAHIZV01; genus JAHIZV01. Next base: position 6,031 of record JAHIZV010000162.1, read on the forward strand.
TCTTGAGGTTGTATACGCCATCAGACAATGTGGAGTTCGGCGTGAAAGAAAGCTGGTTGCCGTTGATTGTCCAGCTTCCGGGTACATCCATCAGCCCGCCCTTTTTCACCGAGAGAGCGGAGGAACTCAGGTCGAGTTCTGTCCCATTTTCCGACTGTGTGAACAGGATATGGGAGGGCGGGCTGTTGGTAAAGGCATTGTTCGGCGGCGTCACACCGTTAACAACCGGCGCGATGCTGTCGACGAAGAATCGGACATGGCTCTGTGCAGATTCATTGCCGACTGCGTCCTTTGAGGTCAGAGCGAATGCGTTGACCCCCTGCACGAGGGTGAGAGACGTCTGCCATATTCCCGATCCAAGGGATACCCGCTCGACTCCATCGATCAAGACCGACGAGTCATCGGCTCTAGTGCCCTGAAGCGTCAGGCTCGTAACATTTACATCTGACGTGGACGGCAACATCGGGTAATTGATCACGGATGGGGACACAGGCGCCGTATAGTCGATCTCGAACGAACCGTGAAACACGTCATCGATCGGTTCACTGTCGGTACCGTCGTCGTCCTGATCCATGCCATACCCGTTGGAGGTCATAATATCGGGACCTATCGCCACCTCATAAGCCCCTTCCTCATCCAAAGGCGGGGAGAAACGAATCAGAAAAGTGACCGTATCGATTTGTTGGATACTGCTGGGCATACGGTGTTCCACCGGTGTTGAAACGTCGATATCCACGACCGAGAAACTTGACGTGTCGATCCCTGTACTGAACTTGATCTGAATATCCTCGCACGTCGTTCCGCCCACGCCGGAAGGCGACATCGAAAGGACCCGGACAGGTCCAAGCACATGCTCCTGATGCACTGTTCCGTCTTCACCATCGGCATAGTGTCCCGAGCCGCCTCGGGCTTCAAGATGTTCGAGATCAAAGCCGCCCAGCTCATTGTAGTATACTGCAATCCGCCCGCCCCCTCCTGCGCACCCCTGCATCGCCTGGCCGTACCCACCATTGGCCCGAATCCAGCCGTCACCGCGAAGGACGCCCAAATCCAACCAGATCGATCCACCACTCCCGCCTCCACGAGAGGAATTGACAACAGACCACACTCCGCCATTCGCCAGAATAGAGCCATCCAGCGTCAAACTGCCTGCGGAAATGTAGGCGCTTCCGCCGCCACGCGCTTGATCAGCCGTGTATCCGCCTGTACCCAAGTTTGTTGGCGTCAGATAGTCGCCATAGGTGGGATTACTGAATAGACCAGGATACTCACCCCCATGTCCGCCGTAACTTCCCCCACAGTAAGTAGCTACTCCCAAACCTTCGCGCCCACAGGCCGTGAGATCCACAGACCCGTCCGCCCCAATTAGAAGGCTTTCCGTCACGGTGAGATGAAGACCCTCCTCAAGTCCGGCCCCATGGGAGATGAGCCCGCCATTAGTTACTGTCAGATGAGTGAACTCGTAGGGCGCATTGAGAAGCAGACGACCCTCGATACGGGCGGTGTCCCAGATGTCACTCGGTACGTTTAACTCCAGTATCTGCCCTTCAGGCAGATCAAGATTCCCATCTCCGGGGATCGAGAATTCGGCGCTGCGAATCACCGTCGACGTGCCGATGTTTGCATAGCTGTTCGAAATCGTCAGAACGCCATTTTGCTCGTACCCGCCATCGACCAATGAGAAATCGGTCACGGTAAGAGCGCCATGCTGAGTATAGTGGCCTCCCGTAAGGTCCACGGTTGTGACGGATTCGTGTCCTTCCTGCGTTACCACCGCATTGGTTGCGACCAGATAGCCGATAGTCTGCGAGCCTGATAGGACCACGGAAGCATTCCTGATCGCCAGTGTGCCTGGGACGTCTTCACTCAGCTCAGTTTGAGCTGCGTCCTCGTGACCGGCATTGTCAATCAACAGCGTTCCCGCAACGGCTGCTGCATCTTTCAAATAGACGGTCCCGGCACCCCCATCCTGCTGCCCACTCGCGCCGATCCCCCCTTGGGCCTCCACATGGGCAAGATCGAAACCCGAGGCATCCGTATAATAGACCGCCACCCGGCCTCCGCCGCCGCCGCAACCATACGTGCTACTCCCGGACGAACCATCGGCCTGCACCAAACCCGTGCCACGCAATACGCCCGCTTCCAACCAAATCGAGCCGCCGCTGCCACCTCCGCGGTGCGCTATTGTTGGATGCGTGACACCGTTGGCCAGAAGGCTGCCATCAAGAATCAGTTCCCCGGCACGCACCCGCATACGTCCTCCTCCGAGGCTGCTGGACAGATTATAGCCCCCCGAACCAAAATTCGTCGGCGTCAACCAGTTTCCATAGGTCGCGCCAGACTGCTGGGCCACACTGTAGTTCCCGCCACGGCCGCCATAAGTCCCACCACAGTAGTTTCCCTCTCCCGTGTAGCCAAGACCCTGACCCGATACGTC
>JAHIZV010000010.1 GCA_018814445.1 Verrucomicrobiota bacterium
ATTGTTCGTAGTTAAGCCCGTCAGGGCTGTGCCTTTCTTTGCCTGGCGCATCCGAAAGTGGTCTTAAGTCAGCGGCATTCAGGACTGACCCCTTTTCAAGTCTTCAACCGTCAGGCTTACCCTCGTCGGATCAGCCGTCGGAATATGGCGTTCAGTGGGATAGGCAAATTCCAGGCGCGGATTATTCTCGAATTCCGTCAGGATCCGGGCGTTGATCTTGTCGCGCACATAGCTGAATCGGCGGAAATGCGCCACGTAGAACAGACTATACTGCACGCCGCTGTCCGCAATGATTGAGTGCATCTTGGGCTCGTAGGCGGTGCGCGTCATACCGTAACGCTTCGCGATCTCAGCTCCGCCTCTCTCGGCGCTCTCAAATTCGTCCTTCGTCTCAGCTTCGAGACATTTCAGGAGCACGTCGTACGCCTCCTGCGGCGGCGTTTCGAACGTTACGGTAATGTCGATGACACCCCACACAAACGGATGAACGTGCGAGTAGTTGAACAGGTGACTTTTGAATATGAAACTGTTGGGCACGACGACGACGCGTCCGGTCGGCTCGTCGAATCCGAGCCAGTTGTTCACTTCCAGAAGCGTCGTGCGCAACATCTGGATATCGATCACGTCTCCGCGATGACCCTCTATCTCGATACGATCCCCCACCTTGACTTTCCTGCTCGTCACAATGACAAACCAGCCCGCGAAGGATGAACAGAGATCCTGCAGGGCGATCACGATAGCGGCGCCGACTATACCCATGACCGTCGCGATCGCCTTCAAGTCCTCAAGGAAGAAGGACACGAGACATGCGATAATCAGGAGTATAAGGAGGTAGCTTCCAAGCCTGCGCGCCACAAACAGGGCGTCTGTTTTGTAGATGATGGGCAGCAGCAGCCGGCTGATCAGCATATACCCGACTATGAGTCCAATGATGATGAGGACGGGCATCAGCACGCGCTTCCTATACCGCCTGCTGAGAGCATCCATATCCTCGGACCTGAAGCTCAGCTCTGTCTGCAGGAGATGCACCCCTTGATCGATAAACCCCAGGCTTTCATCAAGGGCATCAAGCTGCGTTTTCAGATGGCCGACCCGTTCCTTCATCAACAGCTTTTCACTGCGCGCGACCTGCAGCATCCGGTTCACCTTCTGCTGGCGTTCCTTCTGCTCTTTCTTGTCGTCGCCTCTGACTCTCTTTGACCGCTCGACGACGAGCAGTTCTTCCAGCATCCTGATCTCTTCGTCGAGATGGCCGAAGCGCTCTTCGGCAAGTTGATATGCCGTTGCAGTTTCTTCGCGTTTGCTCCCGGTGTCCTGCTTGAATAGCTGCAACTCCTCCGAGGCCTTTTCAACATCGGTGAATTCCTGACTTTTCTTCAACAGGAGTTTGATTGTCGGACGGGGATTACGCTCTAGATTCCGGCGGAAGTCCTCGACTCTGTTCGCCTCCTGCGAAAGGCGGACCTTCAATCTGGCCGCATCGTGCTCAAACATTCGCGCGAGCATCTCGGCATCGACATTTCGAATCTGACTTTCAAGTTCTGCGCGGAGAGTCTCCGCCCTCTCCGGGTCGCCCTCACGGCCTTCTCTCAAGCGCATTTCCAGCGTCTCGCGAACATTCTTCAGTCGGCGAACGTCAGCACTGCGGCTCTTCGCGGTCTGCTCCGCGCGGTCGCTGTCCACGGCAATTTCACTCAGCGCGTCGCGAAGTTCGAAGTCGATGTTCTCTTTGCGCCTGCGCTGGAAACTCTGTTCTTTCTGTTCGGTCTCGATGAATCGAACGGTGTTGGTGAGTTCTCTTCCCGCGAGAAAGACTCTCTTCTCCCAGTAGCTTGTTTCCACGACATTCGTCGCTTCGCTGAGAAACTGCAGGGAGGTCTTCAATTCCTGCTGGGCTTCAATCACTCTCGGGTCAGGATCCGCGGCGATGGCGGAGACGCTTATGGACAGGGCAGGAACAAGCAACCAAAGAAAGCGGCAGATTTTTGACACAACATCTTCTCCCACAGATTGAAATGACCCCTCATTCAAACAACCCGTGAATGGTGGAGAAATCGACCGTTTCCGTCAAGGAGAGAGGCACGAGTCGAGTTGCGGAGTTTAGAGGGGGGTAGCGCTGCTAGATTCCCAGATCGCTCCTTCGGCATTGGGCTTCGTAGACCTTTCCGGAAGATGTCTGGAAGCGAACGCGAATCATGCCTGGTGATTCCTCCTTCAGCACGGACACCTTAGCGCCGGCCCGCAGGATGCCCACCTGCCTGTTACTTTCTTTGAGGGAGTACATGACTAAGGAGCTTTCAGTTGTGAGGGTCCGGGGCTCCAAGGGCCCGTCCGGAGAAGCATCGGGAATCACCCCGGCTGTCGCCTCCCCCTGCGCGACAGCGGCTTTCTCGCACCCCCAGGCGCCGAGTCCGGCGGCCTTAGCCTCTCTTTCGGCATCCTTCAGACGATTCCGCATCGTGAAAAGAGTCGGCCCGTCCGGGGGCAGCTCCTGGAATCCATAGATTCTGGCCAAGCCCTGCTCGACCAGCGCCTCGGCCAGATCCTGACCGTCGACTTCGACGGTCGCGTATATCCGTTCTCTCGCACTGCGCCCCAGCGCGTCTCCGTGCTTCGTGTACACCGTGAAACCGTTTTCGAGGAACTTCTCGGTGAACTTTGTGGCTTTCTTCCCGATGCGAACCGTGTCGTCCTCGCTGATCCCCCAGTAGGCGGCCTGTTCGGCAACACGCTCGGGCAAGCTCTTGTCGGATTCCGGCGTATCCACCCAGTAGAGCCTGAAGAGAAACCTCTTGCGTTTGTAGCGAACGTGAAAACTGTCGCCGTCGTTGGCGGGATTCGGAACGTACTCGCAATTCTCTTTCTTATACCAGCGTTTGGCGGCTTCCCCGGAAAGCGGCGCAAGAACGCATGAGATCGCGAGAACGGCGATGATCAATCTACTGTATACACTGCGCGTCCTGACAATCATGGAGACTGCAGTGTAGCATCGCCCACAGACTTCGAACAGGTTGATTCTACAGGAAAAGGAGCGGCTGGCCGGTCGTCTCGTGAACACTGACCCACAGATCACTCTCCGGATCTATCACTTTTCGCTCTTTGGTGGCGGCCTCGATCGGAATCTGAATGAACGTCTCTTTCCACGGGCCTACGAGCGCATCCGTCCTTCCGCCCATGGCGGCATGCACAGCGTGTCGCGCGAGCTGATCGCACAGCAGACTATCCTCACAATTCGGCGCGACACTGCGAATGATATAGCTCGGATCAATATACTTCATGCCTATCGGCATGCCGAGGTCGCGGAAGAAAGAGGCTATCCGCTGTTTCAAGAAGACACCGATGTCCCCGAACAGAATATTGCCCGATGCATCGGCGGCATCGCCCATACCGGCGATAACATCCTGTCCCGCGCCCTCGGCGACGACGATCAGCACATGCCCCTTCGACTCCAACCGCGCCTTAAGAAGTTCAAGCAGTCCCCCGGGTCCGTCCAGCGTGAAGCGGACCTCGGGCACCAGGACAAAATCCACAACCTGGCTGGCCAGGGCCGCATGGGCGGCGATGAAGCCCGACTGGCGCCCCATCAACTTGACTATGCCCACGCCGTTCGGCACCGAGAGCGCCTCTTCATGACAACCATCGAGTACATGCCTTGCCTCATCTACAGCAGTCGCGAAACCGAATGACCGGGAGATGCATCCTATGTCGTTATCGATCGTCTTGGGAATACCCACAACGGCGATGCTCAACTCCCGCGCGAGTGCCTCCTCCGCGATGGCATGAGCCCCCCTCTGTGTTCCGTCACCGCCGATGCACAGGAGTACGTTGATACCGCGCTCGACAAGAGAATCCACGACCACACGCTGGTTCTGCGGGCCGCGGGAAGTGCCCAGTATCGTTCCTCCGCGACGATGGATGCCTTCGATCTCCTCTTCGTTCAACAGGACAGGCTGGAGATTGAAATCCGGATTCAATCCGCGGTAGCCATGCCTGATTCCGAGGATCTCCTTCACACCGTAGTTGTTGAGTTGCCTGACCGCTGAACTGATCACGCTGTTGAGTCCGGGACACAGCCCTCCACACGTTACAATGGCGGCACGCGTCGCAGGGGGATCAAAGAAAATGCGCTCGCGAGGGCCGGCCTTTTCCAGAAGGACCAGCTCATCGTCTGTTTCCCGCGAGTTGACTTCGACGTCACGACGAACCCGGGAGTCTTCATCGACAAAATTCCCGATGCCGTCTCCCCTCCGCGACGAGAGGGCCAGCGGAGACAAGACATCCCGTGCTCCCAGCAGTTGAACAGTCATATTTGTGCCGGTCATCAGAAACACCCTTTAGAGACAACCTCGGACAGAAGGATCCGCATGCATACCGTCACCGTCGTATCGCGAATCAACCGGACACGACGGGAAGGTAGTACGCGATCATCACGGAGTCTCTCTTCTTTGTGACGACATCAATGAATCCATGGTGATCCTTGATGATCGCGCGGGCATTGGACAGTTCAAGTCCAGTCCCGCCGATATTCATTTTTATCTTCGTATAGAACGGTTCGAAGATTCTTTCGCGATCCTCGTCCGTAAGACTTGCCCCCAGCAGATCAAAGCGTGTGACAGCGTAGGCTCCCGGCGGAATTGCGTTGTAGCCTATCCGCTCCTTTGCCAGGGATGCCTTCTCAAGAGTGATACTGACCTCCCCCTTTCTCAGCACAAGACACGCGACACGAACGGTATTGATGATAGCCTGCCGCAGGTTTGCTGCCGACCCGGGAACAAATCCGATCATTCCGCCTTCTCGATGCAAGATGCGCACGGCCGGATGCATCTGCATCGTCTCCTCTATTTCCGGGCAGGAGAGCACCTCCGCAACGATATCATTCAGATCGAGCGGCTGAAGCTCATATCTTCCCTGTCCCGCCAGCGAAAGCAGGTCACCCACGATCGTCACCGCGCGTTTCGCCGCTTCCTTGATGGCGATCAGATCCTTGTACTCCGCAGACCCCTTCTCGAAACTCGCCATGATCAGGTCAGGATACGCGATGAGCGGACTCAGAATGTTGTTCAGGTCAGGCGCGACCCCGCCGGCCAGATTTGCGAGAGACGCCAATCGATCATTTCGCGCGAGCTGCTGCCGGAGCTCTTTTTCGCGCCTTTCCGCCGCACGTTGCTCCGTGATATCCCGGCAGATCACCCTGAAAAGCTCACCGCCGCCATCCCTTGATTCCTGAACGGAAACGCGCACGTTGACTTCAAGCACTATGCCGTCTCTCCTGACCTGTCTCACGGGAATTTCATACACACCTCTCGGCCCTGACAGCACACCGTTGAGTTTCGACATGAACTTCTCGGCATCTCCCGGATGCACAAGCATCTTGAAAGGACTCCCCACCAGTTCTTCCTGCCGAAACTGCACCTTGCCCGCGGCCCACCGGTTCGCCGAGCGAATATTCCCCTTTGCATCGATGAGGAAATAGGAGTCCGGCGCATTGTCAAAGAGGTCCATGTAGCGTGCTTCGCTGTTCAGCAGATCCTTGTTCATGTTCTCGAGATCCTGGAGCAGCCTGCGATTCTCGATCGCCATGGCGATATACTGTCCGAACGTCTTCAGGTCTTCGCGATGGGCCTCCGTAAGCTGGCGCCCCGTCAGCAGGTTGTCGCAGGTGATAGCGCCCACAAGTCGTCCGCGCGCCCGAAGGGCGACAACGAAGTTCTCCTTCACCCCCTTCATTCTGGCATCGTCGGGAAATGTGTTCTCGTAGTCTTCAATGAAGTATTCGGAGCCCTCTTCTCTTTCAATGCAGTGCAGCGGGTGCGCGAGGTTGGCCGTGATATCCAGGTCCTTCTCGCTCACGAGGTCTCCCTGCTCATCCGTTCCATAGACGCCGGTCCAGGAGGAAGACACCTCGTCATAGAGAAAGAAACCTACACGATCCAATCCAATATGCTCGCGTATCACCGGCACTGCAGCCTCGAGGATACTCTCCAGATCACTGGACTTGGCAATACGAAGAGCGCATTCCGCTATCACCGCGTAAAGGTGGGCGATCCTCCGCTCTGCATCCGCGGGCTCTGGTCTTTTTGCTGGCATGTCAGATCTTCTTTTCGGCAAACATTCTAAAGACTTACAACGTAAACTGATGGAGAGATACCTCTCTGTCCGTCCGCGCGCCGCCGTCAGATGTTCGGCGTTCCTCCTCCTTGCATGCTGAAACGGTACATCCTCAAGACCGTTTTTCCATTTCGCAGGCGAAGGCGACATATATAACACACTGCACCTTTTTCCCCTCAATCTAAAAAGATCAACTGTTTTTTCGGTAATTTTCGAAGAAACCTGCCGATCTGCGGTTTTGTCTTCCCAAGCGCACCCCGGCATGGCAGAACTTCCGCTTCGCATCAACCAACCCAAGGAATACTTGCCATGTCGTTTGAATCAGGTTCCGTCAGTCTGCGAACATTCGTTCTTCCCCGCCAATTGCCCGAAGACGCCATCGAGCGTTTTGCCGCCAGGTCAGCCCCCTCACTGGAAGCGGCATCCGACACACCGTCCATCGGCTGGGTCACCGGCAGACACCTTCTGGACACGAACATAACGGAGTCTACTGCGCATGTCGGAAGCTATCTCCGCCTGACGCTCCGCCAGACACAGCGCAAGGTGCCCTCGGCTCTGATGAAAGCTGAGTGCCAGCTTGAGCAGTTGGCGGCCCTGGCGGCTGCGGGCAAGCAGTTCCTGAGCTCGAAGGAGAAGGCAGAGATTAAACGCGGCGTTCAGGACCGGCTCCTTCCCGCAATGCCGCCCCAGATATCAGCCGTGGACACCGTCTTCCGGCCTGATGAGACAACGGTCTTCACTGCCGCCCTCTCGGTTAAACAGTCCGACCAGCTTGCCGCTCTCTTCCTGGCAACGATGGGCTATAACATGCTTCCCCTGACCCCTGAGACCGCCGCTTCCGAGCGGAAGAAGGTGGATGTCACCGACTGGCGGCCCGTCAGTTTCACCCCGGAACTTCCCGACCAGGTGATGGACTGTTTCGCGGGCCGCGATTTTCTGACGTGGCTCTGGTTTGTCTCGGAAGCGCGCGGAGGCGTTATCCCCCTCCCCGACGGCAAACGCCTGGCCCTCCTGATCGAGGGACCACTTGTTTTCGTCCACGAAGGAAACGGAGCACATGAGACCATCCTGAAGAAAGGCGATCCCGTCAGCAGCGCCGAGGCGAAGACCGCGCTGATGAGCGGTAAGAAGCTGAAGCAGGCGAAAATGACCCTCTCCACGGGCGAAGAGCAGATCTGGTCGGCCATGGTCAACGCCGACGAGTTCACGTTCCGAAGCCTCAGACTGTCGGATGTCGACAGACTTCTTGATCCCGTGAGCCAGTTCGAGGAGCGCATGCGTCTGCTCGATGAATTCGTCGGCGCCTTCTTCGGAATGTACGACCTCTTCGTAGATCAGCGGAAAGACCCGTCCCTATGGAAAGGCATCCAGGCGGATATCTTCGAGTGGGTCAAAGAACGGCGCGCGCGCGCCTGAAAGTTCACGGTTCAATGTTCAAAGTTTAAAGGACCCGAGTCCCACCCTCTCTTTGAACTTCAAACCTTAAACTTTGAACTCACACACTGAAGCGGTAGTGAACCACTTCCCCATCGTGGACAATGTACTCTTTCCCCTCGAGGCGGAGCGTTCCGGCGTCGCGGCATTTTGACATCGCGCCGGCTTCGAGCAGTGTGTCGTAGGGAACGACCTCCGCCCGGATGAAACCGCGTTCGATATCGCTGTGGATCTTGCCCGCGGCGGCCTGGGCATTCGTGCCCCTGCGGATAGTCCAGGCACGGACTTCATCCTCGCCGACGGTGAAGAAACTGATCAGGTCCATCATACGATAAGCCGTCTGAATCAATCGGTCTCTCGCCGGATTCTCCAAACCGTAATCCTGAAGAAAGCTCTGCTGTTCTTCCAGGGGCAGTTGGGCTATCTCGGCTTCAAGCGTCGCGCAGAATCGGAGAACCTCAATGCCCTGCTTCCCAGCCGCTTCCTCCAGATCCTTCAAAGCGGCCCCGTCAAGCCCGTCCTCACCTACGTTCGCCACGAGAATGATGGGTTTCCGGGAAACAAACTGGTAGCCGGCGAGCAGCTTGCGATCGTCTTCACTCCATTCCATTTCGCGAAGCGGCCTTTCGGCCTCAAGCAGTTTCTGACACTTCTCCAACAGGTGTTTCTCGGCATCCGAGAACATGCTTCCCTTGAACTTCTCCTTTTCCGCTCTATGGAAACGGCGCTCAACCTTCTCCATGTCGGTCACGGTGCTTTCTATCACGAACGTCTCAAACTGTCCGAGCGTATCGACCTTGTTGCCATCGTAATCCATCTCGCCGAACCCCTGGACAACCAGCACAAGGGCATCGGCCTGCGACATGAATTCCGTAGCGGCCGCCTTCTTCGTGTCGCCCTGGTGAGAGTCCAGATCCGCAAACGAGATTTCCGCCGGGACGTACTTCTTCGGATTGTACATGTCGCGCAGTGCGGCAAGGCGCTGATCCGGAACCTTCACGGACCCGATTCGTGTGCCGCTCCGGGTCGCGAAATGCGGGCCCTGAGGCGTCGATGTCAGCGCGTCAAAAACTGCGCTCTTTCCCGCCTGCGGCGCACCGATAATGTGTAGAGAGAAGTCAGCCATTGTTACTCCAGAAAAATGAGCCGACAAGATAGGGCCGGACCGCCAACGGGTCAATGCGGAAAGCAGGAAGTCAGGCCGTCTCCGGATCAAAGTCCAGCGGACTCGCCACTTCCTTGATCGTTCTACCCTTCACCGTGTGGAGATAGATCATAGTTGTCCGGATATCGCTATGCCCCAGCAACTGCTGAATCGTGCGAATATCATAGTTGGCCATCAGCAGATGACTGGCGAAGCTATGTCTGAAGGTGTGCGAGGTGACCCGTTTCTTTAGTTGGGACTTCAGAACAGCTGCTCGAAGCGATTTCTGCAGGTGCGACTCGTGCATGTGATAGCGCCGATGCTCCGTCTTACGAGGCACGTAAGTTAGCGTCTTGGCTGGGAAGAACCATTGCCAGGTGAACTCCTTTGACGCCGATTTCCATTTGCGATCGAGGGCTCCGGGCATGAAGACGCCATCAAACTCTGCCGCCAGGTCCTGACAATGTAGATTCTTCAGGCGATCGAAGTGTAGGTCCATCTGGGGGTACAACGCCTTGGGCAGGGGAACAGATCTATCCTTCTTCCCCTTGCCGTCGTGAACAGTCAGCATGCCTTCGTCAAGGTTGAAGCAGTGGACCCTCAGATTGACGCACTCGAAAAGGCGGAGCCCGCAACCGTACATGAGTTGAATAGCCAGTTTGTGAGGATAGTCGAGGTGCCCGATGACTATATCCACCTCCTCGCGGGTCAGAACAACCGGGATGTATTTCGTACGCCTTGCGCGGACAACCGTATCTCCAAGTTCGTATTCTGCCTTGAGAACATGGCGATAGAGGAATAGCAGCGCATTGAAGGCCTGATTCTGTGTCGATGCGGCGACTCTACGATCGACAGCGAGATGGCTGAGAAACCGGCGGGCGTCCTCACTGCACAGGGCCCTGGGGTCTTTGTCTTTCAGGTATCTCTGAAACTGTGCAATCCATCCCGAGTAGGTCTTCAGTGTCTTTGGCGAGTACTGGCGGATTCTGATCTCCTGCTTCAGGTTCACATAGCACTCTTCCCACCTCCTCTGCTCATCGGATAACCTCTCAGAATCCTTGTCTGCAACCCACTTCTGAACTAGTGCATGGTAAAGTTGAACTGATGCTCCCGCCTGTTCCTGCTGACTTCGCGACTGGTTCTTCTCCGAGAGCTTGTTTAAGAACGGGGCGAGACTGTCAGGGTCGCGGGGCGGGAAGGAGTACTTACTGCAGAAATCGAGATAGAAACGCAGCCATCTTAAATACTCATTCCGCTCGCTTTCCGGGACCATAGCGGTCAACATCGCCTTCTGAAAGGCGGCACAGAAATCTGTCGGAATACGTCTCATTTGGGATAGTGTGATTTTCTCGATATCACTTCTATATGAGTGATATCTAAACGGGGAATCAACACGGAATGGAGTAAACAAAAAACTTTTGTCATTGAAGCTGGAGATATACAGTTTTCTATACAATCACTTGTTGGCCTCACGCAATCCCTGAACCGTCTCCGCCATGCCGTTGATCGCGGTCTGCATCTCGTCGTATCGCTTCAGCGCAGAGCACACCGTAGTCACCAACATGTCGTCTGTCAGGATGTGTGCCGCCCATCCTCGCTTTAGGAGTTCCATCCTGATGTCGTCAAGCATTTGCGTTACGCGACGAACAGAGGATCGAAGGTCGGCAATCGTTTCGGAAGGTGCTTGCGCTTTTACTGACCAATCAGCGCAGACCAGCGTGTCCATGTTCTTGATCTGTAGCGAATGCAGGAGACAGTAGTGCCTGTCTTCCTGGCTTTCGCACGTATCGCACCTCTTGTATCCAGTTGCAGCGCGTAATTGCATCTTGTCCTTTCCGCACTGGCCGACCAAGAGGCCAACAAGATAAGGATTAGTTCCGACTCGGAGCGAAGCGGAGGGGTCGGCGACTAATCGGTGGTTCATGAAGCCGCGGTGGGATGGTTCTATAGGGTAAAGATCAGCGTAGAGGTTGAGCGGGGAGAGGTCGAAGGCCGCGGATGTCGTGAAGGACGCCGCGGTTTTGTTGTTTTGGGTCCGATGCAGCAGGCTTGAGGACGGCGCTGGAGCCCGGTTTATCGGGATGCGGGCAGACCGGTGGCGTGAAGCATGGAGTCTTCGGCAAGGAATGAGTTCTCAGGTTATGGGGCGGGTTACCCCGGAGCCACGGCGGGGATGAAGCGGAACCATCGCATGGGCCCGCCGCATCGGGAGCAGGAGAGAGACTTGGGGGCGCTTCGGGGCGGCGAAGTACGCCCGAGTTTAAGCCGCGCGGCCACCTGTTCGGCGACAGTCTTAAGACTTCGGATGATGAGGGTACGCACACGCTCCGGACTCACACCGGCATTCGGGTGCAGGAAGCCGTAATGCCGGATCTTCATGAAGCCCTTCGGCAGGACATGCAGCAGGAAGCGCCGGATGAACTCGACCGCGTCGAGCTCCATGACCCGCTCTCTACGAGAGCCGACCTTTCTGTACCCGAAGCGCACCTTGCCGTTGCTCCACGAATGGATGCGGTTGGCGGTGATGCCCACGCGGAAGACGTAGTTGGCCAGGTAACGCAACGTGGCCTGTCCATCGCCGACGGCCTGCGAGTGTACGTTCCACTCCTGGTTCCACACTTCCGGAGGGATCATCCCCTCCAGCTTCTTCTTGCGCATCCTCTGTCGGAACCGGTAGCGGAACGCCCGGCTCAGCGGGTGGACATGCACGAAGAACTCAGGCCGGGAACGTCTCCAGGCCGAACCGGTTTCGTTCAGTCCTCCGCCGGGCACGATGAAGTGCAGGTGCGGATGATACTGCAACTGCCGTCCCCAGGTATGCAGGATGCCGGTGAACCCGCTGTGCGCTGCGCCCACGAACCGGGGATCGGCCGAGAGGACTCGCAGAGCATCGGAAGCGGCTTCAAACAGTGCGGTATACCCGTCGCGCTGATGCGAGCGCAGGAACGGGCGCAACGCTTCGGGCACGGTGAACGTCAGCAGGAAATAGGAGCAAGGCAGTGCCTTGTTCTGTTCCTTCATCAACCACCGCTCCGACTTATCGCTCTGGCAGACCGGGCAATGCCGGTTCCCGCAGGAGCTGTTCGCCACATGCATCTTCGCACAACCCGCACACCGGTACAGATGATGACCGAAGCCGCCGGAGCGGCATTGCCCGATCGCATGAATCACTTTGCGGTGGGCTGTCGGGACACGCTCACCGTAGTGAGCCAGATACGCTCCGCCGTAGACGCGGAAGATCTCCTGAATCGCGTTCATGAAAGCACCCCGCGCACCAGTTGATTGAGCTTCTCGCGCGACTGCTCACGCCCGCTCTCGGTCACATGCAGATAGATCATCGTGGTGACCAGACTGCGGTGGCCCAGGCACTGCTGAACATGCTGGATCGGCACACCGGCTTCCAGCAGGTGGGTGGCATAGCTGTGACGAAACGTGTGCGGATGCACATGCTTGGCGATCTTCAGACGCTTTACCGTTCTGCGCAGCGCGCCCTGTACGGTCGTCTCCGAGACCGGCCGGGTCGCCCTCGGCGCCTCGTTACCCGTCCGGCCTGGAGCCGGAAAGATCCAGTCCGGGTTCCGATGCGTCTTCCACCAGGCCCGTAACGTACAGAGCGTGCCTTCCGGCAGCGGAATCGAGCGGGTCACCCCTCCTTTCGCTTCCGGTATCCGCACGCACATGCGTTCGCTGTCCACCTGAGCAGGCGTCAGATGCCGGGCTTCCCCCAGCCGCAGCCCCAGCGAGTAGACCGCCGTGTAGAACGTCTGGTTCATCGGCGTAGGCAGCGCTTCGAGTACCTGGCGCACCTCCTCGATCGACATCACCGTCGGCGGGGTCACATGCCGCTTCACTTTCAGCAGGCGCAGCGTCTCCCAATCACGCTTCAAGGTATGTTGGTAGAAGAACTTGATCCCGCTGTAGGAGATACGCATCGTCGCGCCACTCCAATCCAGCTCGTCTTTGCAATGCAGCCAGTACTCACGCACCTGCTGCTCTTCCACTTCCTCCAGCCCGCACCCCCAGAAGTTCATCAACTGGCGCACCGAGCGCACGTACGACTGCCGGCTGCGTTTTGCATAGCCCGACAGCTTGAGATCTTCATCCAGTTTTGCTAATAGTTCCTTGCTCATGGCATCTTCCTTTTTGTTCCGCGTTAAACGCGAAACTCCTTGTCGGGTGGAAGTTGCCGACCTAAACACCGGCAGTATGCCATGAGCCTTCTTTGAAATAAACTGCCGCGCAGCGGCTTACTTGAACAAGAGCCTAGAGAGGACGCGCAATAATGCGCGCTCCTCAGGCTGAACGTTCGCATGACAAGAGATCACGATGAGCAAAGGCTACAGGGCATATCGAGTTATGAAAACACTAGCACTGATGATCGTTGTTGCCACAGCATGTGTTGCTGCATTCGCGGGGTCTGCTGAGCGGGCTCGTATTGCGTCGGCCCTATTTGACATACCTCTTGACCAGATTGATGGCCCAGCTGGTGCTAACTATGACTATAATGTTTACGGCGAACCTTGCACCGTACCCGAATGCATGGGGCCTTGCTTGGGGTATGATGGCGGACACTCCGGCATTGACATTCAAACCAAGAGCGTAGCTGGCCCCCAAACAGCCGATGAGAACTTCTTTGCCGTAAGCCGCGGGGTGGTTCTTGCCGGTTCGGCGTCGTCAACCATTGCGGTCTATGACACGCAGAACGACCGGACAGTCCTGTACCTACATGCGCGTAGTGTAGCCGTATCTCCCTTTGATCAGGTTTCAGTAGGAACCCTGTTAGGAGTGCAAGGAGATGTTGGTGCTGCAGGTGAACATGTTCATATAGAGGTGCGCTCCGGGCAGCGCACCAGTGCAGCCTGTGGCGCCTCAAGCACAGAGGATCCTGAGCCAGTGTTGATAGGATACCTCGATGAATTTGAGGCATCGCCACCTCCCAATCACGATGTTTCATTCTTTCGATGCCTAGCGCCTTCAGAGGTCGAGATAACAGATCTTACGCGCGATGGTACGCTTACGTGGGTCAACAACGATCCCGAGGGCGTTGTGTTGATACAACGAACGGAGTCGGTCGAACACGACTGGCAGGACATCTCGAGCGTCCCGATTGCTGGTCCCATACAATCAAGTCTGGTAGTTCATCCCGATCAATCGACCTACTTGGTGATCGATCTGTCCGGCGGCACCAATGCTTCCAGTTATCCGGTCAATTACTTGAGTTCGGTTCCCGCTGGCGGCTGGACTGACGAGCACAAGACCACGAAGCTGGTGATGCGCAGGATTCCAGCGGGAATGTTCACGATGGGGAGTCCGACGAACGAGCTGGGGCGGTACAGCAACGAGACCCAGCACCAAGTCACGCTAACGAAAGACTTCTACATCGGGGTGTTCGAAGTGACGCAGAGGCAGTGGGAACGGGTGATGGGGACTTGGCCGAGCTACTTCACCAACGCGACATACCGCGATAGCCGGCCGGTAGAGAAAGTAAGTTACTACGACACCCGGGAGAACCCAGCCAACATCCCAATCAACCCGCACTGGCCGCAGTCGAGCCAAGTACACGCAAATTCGTTCATGGGTAAGCTGCGGTCGAAGACGGGGCTTGGCACTCTGGACCTTCCGACTGAGGCGCAATGGGAGTATGCATGCCGTGCGGGAGCGACGACAGCACTTAATTCGGGACATAATCTGACAAACACTAGCTCGGATGCGGCAATGGATCAGATCGGTCGCTATCAGTACGATCACCCCGGAGGTTACTCTTCCAGTGCCAGCGTAAACACGGACGGAGGTACAGCGAAGGCCGCAATCAGCCAGCCCAATTCGTGGGGGCTGTACGATATGCACGGAAACGTTTGGGAATGGTGCCTGGACTGGGATGGTGTCTACCCTGGCACAGTGACGGATCCGCCTGGTGCGGAATCGGATTCCTCTCGGATATCTCGGGGCGGGGGTTGGAGTAGCTCCGCGAGAAACTGTCGCTCTGCACATCGCAGCAGTCCAGGCCCCGGCAGTCGAGTTAGCGACTTTGGCCTCCGAGCCGCTATGACGTTGCCATGAAACCTTGTGCGGGAGAACAAGAACATTTCCGTATGGTCAATGCGAACAAGATAAGGATTAGTTCCGACTCGGAGCGAAGCGGAGGGGTCGGCGACTAATCGGTGGTTCATGAAGCCGCGGTGGGATGGTTCTATAGGG
>JAHIZV010000163.1 GCA_018814445.1 Verrucomicrobiota bacterium
AATGGATGGAAACACTGACGCGCCTGGGTTATGTCGAGGATGTCCTGCAAAATCAATCGGTTGGTTTTGCGGGGTTGGACTACTGTGCCTTGACTTCACTTTTCATGTGTGACCCCTTCCGCGACCACACCGTAGACTGTTCCTGGATCCCGCGCAAGCGTTAAGCATTAAACAAGGCCTGACCCCCTCTCCTTGCCCCTCTCCCTTGGACCCCCTCTCCCTTGACCCCCTCTCCCGTGGTGACCCCCTCTCCCGTGCGGAATTGGTTCCAGCGGATTTGGACCGAGCGGGACGCCGGCTCCGTGCCGCATATCATTTGCAGCTCTCCACAGATAGTCTAGTATATCGCCGGAATTGGCTGGGCGAAGCCGCTGTCTGAAGATTTGCTATGAGTGATAATCACAGTCCGTTATCTGCCGGTCGCACGTCGACGGGATCTCCTCAGAGAACGTCATCGGTACGCAAGTGGCTTTTCCGGCTTATCGTCGCAGTTGTTTTCCCGCTTGTTTTGCTTCTCGTCGGGGAATCGGTGCTGAGGATTGTCGATTACGGCTATCCGACAACTTTCCTGATTCCCTCGGAGATCGAGGGGCGTCAGGTTCTCGTTGATAACCAGAAGTTCGGCTGGCGGTTCTTTCCTCAGAAAGTGTCCAGAAACTCCGACACCATCGTTCTTCCTGTAGAAAAGGATCCCGAGGAAATCAGGATTTTCGTTCTGGGCGGGTCCGCAGCTCAAGGGGATCCGGATCCGGACTTTGGAGTATCGCGCGTTCTACAGCTTCTGCTGGAGGCGGCCTATCCCGACAGGCCGGTGCGGGTGATCAATGCTGCGATAACCGCGATCAACTCGCACGTGGTGCGCGAGATCGCTCACGACTGTCTGTTGTGTAATCCCGATGTGCTGATCGTATATATGGGAAATAACGAAGTGCTTGGCCCATATGGTCCGGGATCGATTTTTGGCGACTTCGTCCCGGGGACTGCCTATGTCCGCGCCAGTGCTGCGGTTAAGAAGACGAAAATCGGTCAGGGCCTCTCACACCTGGTGTTCGGTTCGCGCGACGCGAAGATGTCTCATTGGCGGGGACTGGAGATGTTTTCGGAGAAGCAGGTGCGGCACGACGATGCGAGGCTGGAGAAAGTCTATACGTCGTTCAGAAGGAATCTTGAAAGTATCGCGGCGCAGGCGAAAGACCGCAATGTCCTCTTCTGCACAGTTGCCACAGACCTCGCGGGAACGCCGCCGTTCATGTCCGCTCACGCCCACGGAATCTCAGCCGAAGACCTCAAGTTGTGGGAGAGCGAATTCGAGCAGGGCAAAGACAGGGAGGCCGACGAAGACTGGCCTGCGGCTCTGGACCACTATCGCAAGGCGGAGGAAATCGATGGCGAATACGCGGAACTCTACTATCGCTCCGGAAGGTGTCTCGAACGGCAAGGGCAGTACAGCGAGGCCCGTCAGCAATATGTAAGAGCACGCGACCTTGACTCCTTGAGGTTTCGCGCCGACTCGCGGATCAACGAAATCATCCGCCATGTCGCCGGCGGCCGCGGCAATAACCATTTAGTGATGGCGGACGTGGAACAGGCTTTGTCTGACGCGTCTGCGCACGGGCTCCCTGGCAGCGATCTGTTCTACGAGCACGTCCACTTCAACTTTGCCGGAACCTATGCCGCGGCCGTTGCCATGTATTCGGCCATGCTGAAAAACGGGTTTGTCCCAGAGCTCGGCCGCGAGCCCGAGCTGCCTTCCCTCGAAGAGTGCGAGCGCAGACTGGCGTTCACGCCGCTGGACCAAAACCGGGTCCTTGGCCAGGTGTTCAAGAGATTGGTTAATCCTCCGTTCTCGAATCAGGCCTATCACGATGAGAAACTCGAAGAGATCCGCAGGGCCGGCGGGCAGCTCGGTTCATTCGACCGGCTCGACCGGTTGCCCGAGTCGTTGGAGATCTATGACTACGCGCTGCGGATCAATCCCGACGACTGGGTTATCCGCGAAAACCACGCCGAGCTTCTGCGTCTGGCGGGGCGCTACGCGGAGGCGGAGAAGGAATATCGCCGCGTCTTGAAGGTTGTACCTCATCGCCAGGAGACACGCTTGAATACGGCCCTGGCTACGGTTGCCCAGGGACGGGTTGACCATGCCATGCAGACACTCGAATCGAAGGCTCTGCAGATTCCGTACGAGCGATCCGCCGCCTTTACGCAGATGGGAATAGAACTGCTGAAGACAGGACAGACCTATATGGCCGCTCAGTTGCTGGTCAAAGCTCTGCACCATGATCCCGCGTCAGTCGAAGCGCACCACAACCTGGGGATGGCCTATATGTCCGCCGGAAACAGCGAGAAGGCGATCGAACATTTTGAGCGCGCGCTCTATTTTGATCCCGGACATGTGCGGGCCATGAACAACCTGGGAGTGATAAAGGCTTCACAGGGACTCTTCGATGAGGCCATCGCGCAATACAAGGACGTGCTGGCTTTGAGTCCGGACATGGTTGAGACGCGACACAACATGGGAAACGCGCTTTACGCGGCGGGTCGGACGGAGGAGGCGATTGAGGCCTTCGATGAGGTGATCCGCTTACGTCCGGGCATGCTCGAGGCGTACAAGAGTCTCGGTGCGCTCCTGTCGGACGAAAAGGACTACGCCCGGGCTGCCGATGTGTTTCGGCGCGGGATCAAAGAGAGCGGAGACGATGCGGACCTGCATAACGGTCTCGGCGGAGCGTTGATCTTTCTCCGGGACTATGAAGGCGCGTCGCTCCATTTGAATGAAGCCTTGCGCCTGATGCCGAAGCATCCGGGCGCGCGAAACAACCTCGCGGTGTTGGAGGCGCACATCGCGGCATCGCAATCGGCCTCTTCGACCAACGCGGCGGATGCAGGTTCGTCTAAATGAGTAATTCGGCAAAATCCGGTATCGTCAGGGCGGCCATCATCCTGGCCGTCGTGTTGATCGCCTACATTCCCGCGATGAAGGCGGGATTTGTCTGGGACGACGCCGAGCATATCCTCGACAATCAGGCTCTGCGCAGTACGGAGGGCCTGACCGAGATATGGACGGGTATTCATCGCCTGGCGACAATGCAGTACTACCCCCTTACCTTCAGTACGTTCTGGGCTCAGCACCAACTCTGGGGCGATGACCCATTCGGCTATCATCTGACAAACATCATCCTTCACGCGATCAACGCGATTCTGCTCTGGCTGCTCCTCCGTCGCCTTACGGTTCCCGGCGCATGGTTTGCGGGCCTGCTTTTCGCTGTCCACCCCGTACACGTCATGTCGGTTGCCTGGGCGACGGAACTGAAGAACGTACTCTCCGGCCTGTTCTATCTTCTCGCTCTTCATGCGTACTTCAGTTTTGCCGGCGTAGAGCCTGCCCTTCAGAGGACGCCGCGCAGATGGTGCTTCTATGGCCTGGCCGCTGTCGCGTTTGCGCTCGCATTATTGAGCAAGACGGCAACGTGTCTCTTCCCGATTACCGTCTTATTGCTTCTCTGGTGGAAGCGCGGGCGTGTCACGAGCGAGGACTTTACACCGGTAATTCCGCTGATATTCCTCGGCGGCGGCATGGGGATGTTTACGTTGTGGGTGGAAACACAGCTTGTGGGCGCGAGCGGCGCCGGCTTTTCTCTTCCCCTGATCGAGAGGGTGATCATTGCGGGCAGAAGTTTCTGGTTCTATCTCGGCAAGCTCTTCTGGCCGCACCCGTTGGTGTTCTTCTACGAACGCTGGGAAATCGATGCCTCCTCGGTCGTTTCCTATGTGCCCCCGGTTCTTGCCGTAGTCCTTCTTGTCCTGCTCTGGGCGTTGCGCAGGAGAGTGGGAAGGGGTCCCTTTATGGCCATGCTCTACTTCGCCGTGGCGGCGCCGTTTCTCGTCATCATCCAGGTGATTTACATGATGCGGTACACGTTCGTTTCTGATCATTGGGTGTATTTCGCGAGTCCTGCCGTGATGGCCCTTGCGGCGGCAGTGGGGGCGAGTCTGCTGAAGCGGGCGGGAAGGATCGTGCGCGTCGGTACGGCTGTGGTCCTACTGTTGGGATGCGGAATCCTGACCTGGACGCAGGCGGGAAACTACCGCGACATTGAGACGCTGTATCAGGATTGTCTTTCGAAGAACTCACAATGCTGGATCGCCGCCTATAACCTGGGAGTGATACGGGAGGAGCAGAATCGTCTGGACGAGGCGCTTGAACTGTATGACAGAGCGATCGCAATAAAGCCGGACTACTTTGAGGCCTTCAACAATTCCGGCACAGCTCTCGTGAGAACGGGGCGAGTGGACGAAGCGATCGATCGCTGGCTTCGGTGTCTCGAGATTCATCCCGGACACGGCAAAGCCCTCTACAATCTGGCAGGCGCTTACCTTCACTATGGTCGAACATCTGAGGCGATTGAATGCTATAAGAGCGCGTTGCTGTCCAATCCTGACTATGACGATGCGAGGAAGGCTCTGATAGATCTGCTTGTGGCGGAAGGATTGGAGGACGAGGCCGATAGGCATCGGCAACGTCTCGGGATGTGAAGTCGGACGAGGTGTGATGAAAGACATACATAAGAACATGCTGCTTGCCGTCGTCCTGGTGGTCGTGACCTTCGCGGCTTATCGCCCGGCAGTGGACGGTGACTTCATCTGGGACGATGACGATCACGTGACGGATGTCCCCGCCGTGACTTCTCCGGATGGTCTGCGGGACATCTGGCTTAAGCCCGGCGCGACGTGTCAGTATTATCCGCTCACCTTCACCGGATTCTGGGTTCAGTACAGGCTCTGGCAGGATCAGCCGTTCTTCTTCCACGTCGTCAATATTCTGCTCCATGGACTCAACGGTGTTCTCCTCTGGCTTCTGCTTCGCAAGCTCAAGGTCCCGGGCAGCTATATTGCCGCGGGTGTTTTCGTGCTTCATCCGGTTAATGTCATGTCAGTGGCCTGGATCTGTGAGTTGAAGAACGTGCTTGCGGGCGCATTCCTCCTTGGGTCAGCGTGGTGCTACGTCGCACAGGAGGACGGACGAATACCTTCCGCGAAAGTCCACCCGCCGCCCAACCTCCTTTATGCCGCGTCCCTGGGCCTGTTCATCATGGCCCTGCTCAGCAAGAGCTCTACGGCCTTTCTGCCCGCGGCACTTGGCCTTCTCCTCTGGTGGAGGAGAGGCGAGATCAGGCCACCCGAGATCTACAGGCTGTTTCCTTTCTTCATCTTTGCCGGCGGCATGGTTCTCATGACGCTCTTCGTCGAAAGGAATCTGGTGTTTGTTGAAGGGGAGCAGATCACCCTGATGCCGCCCGAGCGCATCATTGTAGCGGGCAGGTCGTTCTGGTTCTATCTCGGTAAGCTCCTGAAGCCGTGGCCGCTCTCTTTCTTCTATCCGTCCTGGAAGATCAATGCGGACTCGACGCTGCAGTTTCTATATCCGGCCTCTGTCGCCGTGTTGCTCTACGCTTTGTGGGAGTTCCGCGCGAAGATTACGAAGGCGCCCTTTGTTGCACTGGCTATCTTCCTCATGTCCTGGCCTGCTGTCGTCCTGGTCCAGGTCATCTACATGATGCAGTACAGCTTCGTGTCCGACCATTGGATTTACTTCGGCACAATGGCGGTCATTCCGCTGTTCGTGGGCATTGTCGCCACAGCCATGCAGAGAAGCCCCGCCATCTTGAAGCGCGGCATCGCCGTTGTCGTTCTGCTCGTGCTGGCAATGCTCACCTGGGACCGCACGCATGTCTATCGCGATCTGGGTACGCTCTGGCGTGACACGTTGCAGAAGAATCCGGAAGCCTGGATTGCTCACAACAACTATGGGCTCATGTTGTTGAGTGAAGGAAAGCTCGATGAGGCGGCTCAGCACATCGAACGGGCCCTCGAATTGAGGCCGGACATCACCAAACATCAGTACAATCTGGCAAAGGTCTACGAAGCGATCGGCAACGCGGACAAGTGCATAGAACTCTATGAAGAAGTCGTCCGGCTGCGGCCTGATTTCGTCGCCGCCTACCGCCCCCTGGCACATGCCTACCTGATCAAGAACAATCCCGAAGCCGCGATTGACGCGCTTTCGCGAGGCATTGAGAAGGACCCGTCCAACGCCGCGTTCCACAATGATATCGGCGGTATCTTTCTGAAGGAGGGTCGTTTGACGGCGGCGGAATGGCACCTGCGTCGTTCTCTCGATTTACATCCGGACAACGCGCCGGCGATAGCCAATCTCAGAAACCTCTACCGGTTCAGGGAACTGAGCCGCCGCGAGGGGGCGGAGCCGCCGGTTCAAGGTGATCCTCAATGAATGTCTCCATTGCTTCGGCCGCCATCCGGTGAGCCAGGATGCTCGGATGCGCGTCGAACATGTTGACGGTCAGTTCGCGGCGGGAAAGATTCCGGTACAGCGGCAGGAGGTCCAGGTGCGGAACGCCGAGGCTTTTCCACGTCCCGTCAAGTTTCGCGTGAATGTCGCCAAACGCGTACTCGCTGCCCATTGCGTGGAGAAATGGAAACGTTACGACCAGCAGAGTCGCGTTCCGCGCCCGGACTTCGTCCCGAAGCTCTTTGAGTCTTTCCTTCTGCTGGTCCCACCGTTCGTCCTCATAAGCCTCCTTCACGCTCGGGAAGTAGTTCCTCACGTCGGAATCGCGCATACCCAGAAGCCTGTAGTGAAGGGTGTTGAATAGCATGCTGTGCGTCGTCAGGTATCCGGTTTTCCGGAACTTCCTGTCCATGCGTTCCCATGCCGCTTTCCACTCCGGCATGAGGTCGGAAATATCATTCATGCAGTAGACGAGAACGACGACATCAAGATCGTAACCGATCTCGCCGGCCACTCTGACTCTCTTGATCTCATCTCCGGTGTCCTGAGAATTACGCGAGATTGTTTGTACCTCCCAGTCCGGGCGCTTCTTCCTGACCAGGTTCACGAAGCGCTCTTCGACATCCGCGATTCCATGTCCCGCCGTAAAGGAATCGCCCAGAAAAGTAATCCGCCGTTTTCCCGGCGCCTGCTTCAGATCGTATTCGATGTTGTCACGGCTCCCGATGCTGTTGTAGTGCGCATGCTTGTCGTGCCAGCGAACGGTCATCCGGCTCATGGCGTAGGAATCGGTAAAATCGGCGAAGAACCGGAGGTACGTTTCAAATCCGAATAGGAGAACCGCGGCGAGGAGAAGAAAGACGAGCGTGTTACCGACAAGCACCTGATAGATGCTGCGTTGCTTTCCTGTTCCCCGTCGGTAACGGTGAAAGGCGACCAGCGCGTATGCGATCACTAGAGGCGCAAGCGCGAAGGCGGTGTACAGCAATGCATCATCCAGACTGTTCATAGAGCAGTTGGTCGAGACGTTTCGGTCTTCAGTTAATCCCGTTAACGGTGGTATTCTGCAGGATTATGACTTCCGGCGCAACAGGTATGACTCGATCGACCGGGACCCGGTCGCTCTGGCGGGCCCTCTGGATACTCTTCATGGTCGCGGTGACATCGGCGCCTTATCTCTACGCCCTGCTGCGCACTCCCGAAGGCTATCAGTTCTCCTGGGTCATACATCCGTATCCTGAGGACGCCTACTCCTACATGGCCTGGGCAAGGCAGGCGGTCCAGGGCAGTTGGCTGTTCAGTGTGAAATACACGCTGGCCGACCATGCTCCGTTTCTCTTCCATCCGTTCTTCCTGATTGCGGGCATCGTGAGCAAGCTGACGGGGTTTGGCTTGGGCCCGGTGTTTCTTGTGCTCAAAGCCGTCGGGGTCGCGGTGTTCTTCCTTCTTCTCTTCCGCTTGTTTGACGCGTTGAAGCTGACTCATTTGGAGGAGGTGTGTGCGTCCGCGTTCATCGGTCTGTCCGCCGGCGTTGGCGCTATCCTCTATGCGACTGTTGGAGAAGGCCTGCTGTCGGAGGTATTCATAAAGCCCGTCGACGTCTGGCTGGTCGACTCCAACACATTCTGGAGCTTCGTGATAAGTCCGCTGCACCCCTGGTCCTTATCGCTGGTCGTGGCAAGCGTCCTTCTGATGATACGATCCACTGAGCGTAGATGTGTTAAGACCGCCGTCGGGTCGGGGCTGTGCATCGGAGTCCTTGTTCTTGTTCATCCCTATCTCGCTCCGCTCCTGCTCCTCCTCTTCGGCGTACACTCGCTAACGTGCAGTGGACGCAGAGGTGTCCGGCTCTGGTTTGCGGCCGTAGCCTCCTGCGCGCCGTTCCTCGTGTATCCGCTTACGCTTTCTCTGGGGCACGAGCAGGTCATCAGGCACGCCGCCAGGGGGGTCATGTCGAGTCCCGACCCGCTCAGCCTCGTCGCAGGAATGGGTTTGCCACTGGTCTTGGCAATCTGGGGAGTTGCGATGATTCGCGGTCTGGGACTCCGTTTCAGGCTCCTGCTGATGTGGGCCGGACTAGCGCTGATATTTGCCTACGTGCCAGTGTGGTTCCGCATGAAGTTCCTGCTCGGAATAGGCATACCTATCGGCATTGTTGGAGGAGTCGCTTTTGCGCACGTTGTGAAGCCGTTCTATGAAAAGGCAAACAGGATGGTTGTAACTGTCGCGTCTCTTGGACTGCTGGCGCTTCTATTCTCGTCGAATGCCTATCTCCTCAAGTCCTATGCCTCGCCGTCAGGTGAGCTTAAGCATGACTTCGACCTCTATCTTTCCAGGGATTTAATGAGTGCTCTTGAGTACCTTCAAGAGAGCTCTGAACCTGATGACGTGGTATTCGCAACTGTCAGAACCAGCACGCTCGTGCCCGCGATTTCCGGCAATCGGGTGATCTGGGGTCATTGGGCGCAGTCGGGTGGGCTCAACCAATTCGGTCAGTGGCAGACGGATCTTTTCTCAAATGATTCTACCGTTTCACGCGAAGAGAGGAGCCGCAGATTCTGGGAGAAGGGGTTCAAGTATGTGCTGATTGACCGCAGGATGCGCGACTCCATCGCGAAAGGAGATTTCGCGTGGTTGATCGAGGAACTTGAGGACGTCTTCGTCGGCGGTGATGTGCGTGTGGCGAAGAAGCGTCCTATCTCACGCGCCGCGCAGTCTGCAGATCAGTGACCTGGCGATGATGACCGCGCCTGCCTTTGCTACTGCCCATCCGTGTTTGTGCATAGAAGTTCCTGCCGTCCTGCTGGCATACGCGACGGGGATTTCCTTGATCCTGAGTCCCTGCACGCCTGCCCGTACGACGATCTCCGCTTCGTAGCTGTAGGTGTTGTCCCTGAATGCAATCTGTTCGAATGCCTTGCGGGTCCAGCACTTCATGCCCGCGGTGACGTCACTTACACGCCGGCCGATTAGAGTGGAGATGAAAAGTGAGAGCAGGTAATTGCCGAAGTCGCGGATGGGCATGGCCTTGTAATCTTCATGTTCGACGCCGGGAAAGAAGCGGGATCCGAGACACACGTCGCATTCGTCATGGAGAACGGGGTTAATCAGGGCGGGCAGGTCGGCCGCGGAGAACTGCAGATCGGCATCAAACTGCGCGACAACGCTTCCCCGCGCGTGTTTCATCCCTTCCCTGATGGCATGTCCCTTGCCCAGGTCATTCTCGTTTCTGATCGCGCGAAGCAGCGGGATCTCCTGCGTCATCGCCAGAGCCTTGTCCAGCGTCCCGTCAGTGCCGCCGTGAACAACGAGAATCTCCGCGTCAGGAAGCGCTTCCGCGACACCTTTGATGCATGACTCAATGTTCTCTTCCTCATTGAAGCACGCAATAACCACGCTCACAGCGGGTGGCTTGCTCTCAGCATTCTGTTCCATGGCCGTTTGCTCCGGGTCCCATTACTCTCCGCCGGAGATCATGGGCGAAGACCAGCGGGCACTTCAAGACAAGATCCGAACCGGTTCTTGCGTTCTTGAATCTTCATAAACGTCAGTCCATCCTTTATTGTTTCACTGGTACGCATGTGAAGAGGAGATGACGTGACTACTGCGGCGCTGAACAGAAATACAGTCCGGGGTGGACTCCTTATTCTCTTTGTTGTTGTGATCGTCTACTCATCGTCCATTGCGGGTGGTTTTCTCTGGGACGACAACGACCACGTCTCCGAGGTCATGCCCCTGCGCAGTCTGCAGGGCTTGCGGGACATCTGGCTGACTCCGGGAACGACCTGCCAGTATTATCCGCTCACTTTCACATCATTCTGGGCTCAGTATCAGTGCTGGCAGTTGAATGTGGCCGGATACCACGCCGTCAACGTTCTGCTGCATACGGCCAACACGTGGCTGCTACTTCTTCTTCTCATGCGTCTGCGGCTCCGCGGCGCGTGGGCGGGCGCGCTTCTCTTCGCGGTTCATCCCGTGAACGTGATGTCTGTAGCCTGGATCACGGAGCTCAAGAATGTTCAGTCGGGCTTCTTTCTTCTTCTGGCGGCGCACGCGTTTCTCGGGTTCGCTGAGGAAGACCGGGGCAGTGGGAGGGTTCTGATCCGGGGCGCGGCGACCGTCCTGCTTTTTCTGCTCGCGCTTCTTACGAAAACGGCTGCCGTCATACTCCCGCCTGGACTGCTTCTGTTGATATGGTGGAAGAACGGTCGAGTGCGGATGCGCGAAGGCGTTCTCCTCGGCCTCCTTTTCGCCGGGGGAGTTTTTGCCGGGTTCGGAACGCTGTGGCTGGAACGGACGTTTGTCGGGGCCAGCGGGACGGAATTTGATCTGACACTGCTTGAGCGTGTTCTGGTCAGCGGCCGCGTCTTCTGGTTCTATCTGGGCAAGATACTGTGGCCTGTCGGCCTGTCGTTCATCTACCCGCGCTGGGAGACAGGTGCCGGGTCATTCGCTGACTACCTTCCCCTCGTCGCCCTTGCGGTTCTCCTCGCGTGGTTGATAGCGCAGCGAAAGAAGCTTGGCCGCGGACCGCTGACGCTGACCGTCTACTTTTTCTTCGCGAGTTCGGTTCTGGTAGTCTTCCAGGCGATCTACATGACCCGCTACACGTTTGTTTCCGATCACTGGCTGTACTACGCGACTATGGGAGTGCTCCCCTTTGCCGGTTCGTACGTGTTCCGCCGTGGGCAGGACAGCCTGGGAGACGGGCGCGTCACGATCGTCAGTTGCGCGGTATTGATTCTTTTAGGAACCATGAGCTGGCAGAGAGGGCGGGTCTACAGGAATGCGGAAACGCTTTGGCGCGATACGCTGGAGAAGAATCCTGCCTCCTGGATGGCCCAGTCGAACTACGGTTTAGTGCTGGCTCAGCGAGGAGATTACCAAGGGGCTCTTGACCGTTACCGGGAGGCGGTCAGATTGAAGCCGGATCTCGCCAACGCGTACAACAACATGGGTCTTTCGTTCCGGGCGATGAAGCGGAACGAGGATGCCGTGGCAAGCTATGAAAAAGCGCTGTCCATAGAGCCCGGTCATGTCGAGTCCATGAATAACATGGCCCTGGTCCTTGCCTCCGAAGGTAAGACGGAGCAGGCGCGCAGGATTCTGGAAAAGGCGATCGCGACGCGGAAGGACTATGCCGAGCCTTATAACACGCTGGGTATGCTTCTCCACTCCGAGGGTGACGTTGAAGGCGCTGTGGACTCTTTCTCCGAAGCCGTCGGACTCGACCCCTATCACATCAATGCGATGAATAACCTGGCGGCTTCGCAACTGAGTCTTGGACATGTGAAGGAGAGCATCCAAACCTACGGGGAAGCACTGAAGCTGGATCAAAGAAATCCAGCAGTGCACTATAACATGGCGTTGGCGCAGGGCAGAAACGGAGATGCGGCAGAGGCGGAGCGGCATTTCAGAGCGGCGATCAGGGCGAATCCCGCGTTTGATGCCGCCTATGCCGATCTGGGCGCTCAGCTTTTCTCGACGGGAAGATATGGAGAAGCATTTGAAGTATTGACCAAAGGCGCGGAAGTTGCGCCGGGGAACTCTGCGATACAGGGAAACCTGGGGGCGGTTCTGCTTGCTATGGGAGATATTGAGGGGGCGAAGCATCATCTCTCCGAAGCACTGCGGTTGAATCCCGGCAACGCATCCGCAAAGAAGAATCTGCAGATCGCCGTCGAACAGCAGCGTCACAGGTAGTCCATGAAGAATCTATTCTCGATAAAGAAGGGCTGGGTCATGTGGGCCCTGCTGGTCTACGTTGTTCTCGCGGGCGTACTGCGTGGACTATACCTTCAGGAGCTTGCGCAAGGACCGGAGCTGAACCATCCCGTGCTTGACGCGGGATTTCACGATTACTGGGCAAGAGCGCTCATAACGGGCGACTGGACGCCGCCGTCCGGCGAGGGCGATCCGCACATACAGCGGGCTCCTTATCTGCGCCCCCCCGGATACGTCTTCTTTCTTAACACGGTCTACAGAGTGCTCGGTCAGAGTTATCTCACTCCGCGCGTGGTTCAGATGTTTCTCGGCATCGTGAATGTACTGCTCGTGTTCTTTCTTGGACGGAGGGTTTTCGACGAAGTCAGCGGCCTGATTGCGGCGGCGCTGATGTCGGTCTACTGGATATTCATCTACTTCGAGGGAGAACTCCTCGCGCCGGTTCTTCTTGTCATGTTCACTCTGCTGATCCTGTTGGCGCTGGAGCGATGGGTGAACCGCCCGTCTTTCCGTATGGCGTTTCTTGCCGGGCTGGTCTGCGGGCTGTTTGCGATCACGCGGCCGAACATTCTGCTGTTCCTGCCCGTGCTCGTGGTGTGGTTTCTGTGGGTACTGCATCGGCGGAGCGAAGTACGTCGCCTGCCGCTGACGGTTGCGGGGCTCGTACTTGGTGTCGCGGTGTGTGTAGCTCCGGTGACGATTCGCAACTATCGCGCAACCGGGGAATTCGTTCTCGTGTCCTGTAACGGCGAGGTCAATCTCTACATAGGAAACAATCCACAATCCGACGGTGTCACATCGATAATCCCGGAACTGAAAGAAGTAACCGGCATGTCCGGATGGGATTGGTTCGACTATCCCCAGATCGTGGAGGGTCTGGCGCAGCACCTCGGCAGGCCCGTGAGCTACACGGATGCGGCGGACTACTTCGCGGCGAAAGCATGGGCCTTTATCCGCGAGAACCCCCGGCGGTTCATCGAGTTGACGATCATCAAAGCCAGACTTTTCTGGGGACCATGGGAAGTGCCCAACAACAAGGTGGTCGAATATGAGCGGGCCAATTCCAGAATCCTCCGCTACCTCCCCGGGTATTCCCTGGCTCTGTCCCTTGCGATAGTCGGCCTTCTTGTTCTGTACGGGGGCTTCGACAAAAAGGAGTCGCTATCGACAACACTGAGAGCGCGAAGAACGGAGATCCTCGTTCTGCTCCATCTCTTCGTCGCGGTCTACTTCATTTCCTTCCTGCCGTTTCTCGTAGCCGCCCGCTTCAGGGCTCCGCTCATTCCCATCCTTCTGCTTGTCGGAGGCTACGGCGTGAAGAGCGTGTCGGACTGGGTCCGCCGGAGGGAGATGAAGGCCGTGCTGATGGGGGTCGTTCTGTGGGCGTGCGTGTTCTCGATCATCAAGTCCAAAGAAGCCGTGGACCCCAACCTCGGGCGCTGGCATTACGAGGAGGGCCGGGCCTACTTCTTTAACAGGAACTATCATCGCGCGCGCGTCGAAGCGGAGAAGGCGCTGGAAGTGGATCCCGATTACTGGGATGCGAGCCTGCTGTTGATCGACTGTCATACGATCGCGACGAATCTGCCGGCCGCGGAGAGCGCCTGCCTCACGGCGCTTGATCGAGATGCATCGTTTCTTCCGGCACGCAAGAAACTGGTGGATCTGCTCACACGGCAGGGCAAACTGACCGAGGCGATGGATCAGTACAGATACCTTCTCGGCGTGAAGCCGGACTGGCCGGAAATGCTCAACAATCTCTCCCGCGCGCTGGCCACGCATCCGGACGTGAGCCGCCGCAATCCACAAGAATCCATCGCGCTCGCGGAGAAAGCACGCGACCTTACAAAAGGTCAGGAGCCCATCATTCTCGATACGCTGGCATCAGCCTACCTTTCGGCGGGCCGCAATGAGGATGCGGTAAAGACAGCGCGCCTGGCCATTGAACTCGCGCGGTCGCAGGGGAAGGAAGCATTCGCCGAGGAAGTCAGGGCGCGGTATCTTGACTGACTCACGCAAAGCCGCTGAAGCGCCCGGTGAGACTTCTGCATGAATGCGGAACTCGGACATCCATGCGTCAGAGATCTGACTTCCTCTCCCTGGGGAGAGGATTGAGGTGAGGGGAATACTCAGGGCCCGGTCGCCTCGCGCCCTGAGGGGAATTGAGATTTCTGCCACACTCGTGCAGGGCCTCGCTTAGCCGTCCGGCGACAATTTCAAGATATGCACGGGCTTCTCCGTATCACCCACCTGGTTCAGAATATAGGGCTCGATGCCGTACGCGGATTCGATGCGGAATGTGCGGCTGAGCGTGTCCAGAAGAAACCTGTTCATGTCCTCCGCGATGAAGAGCACGAAGACCTTACCTCCGCGCGCCAGCGTCGTGTCTGCCTGTGCGACGATATTGTCGGCGTCGTTCGCCAGAACTTCGGGAGTTTGCTCGAAACTCCTACGATCAATATCGGCATGATGATTCTCCATGTCCGCCGGGTAGGACAGGAATACAGTATCCCGCTCCAACGCATGATGGCGCAGATAGTACTCGCCGGTCGGCCTGCTCAGATCTGTGAATATGACCAGATCATGGGCATCCAGATTCTGCGCGAGCGTACGGAGTGGCTGCTCCTCATGTATGCGAATGGGATGCCGGTAGTACTTGGACAGACTTGTGAATGCTCCGAGGACGATCAGGAGCAATAAAGCGATGCGGGTAAAGTGCCCTTTCGGCCTGTCGATCGCCATGCCCAGAACAAGGCAGAAACCGGGGAAAGCGATGAAATCGACACGGCCCATGATGTAGATCGGCGTGATGAATGAAACGCCCCAAATGCCAAGGAGCGGCAGTATGCATAAGGACGCAAGAAGCGTCCGTGACGTGCGGGAATAGTCCCGCAGAAGACCAGTCTCGGCAGGCCAGAATGCCAATGCGAGAAATCCGAGCAGGGCGAGAATAGCGAAGGTCTGCAGTGACGCGTTCCAGTACATGGCGACAAAGGGAGACAATGCGCCGCCGGGCATGAATCCCAGAAAAGATTTCGGGATAGCCAGAATCGGAGGATAGGCTTCCCAGTATGGAATGAGCCAGCGGATCGATCCGCTCATGTTGGAAAGCTGTCGAAGAAGGACCGTCAGCCAGGGGAGATAGAGGAAAGAGACAGCGCCCACGGACAACAGCCATGGTCTTAACCCCCTTATCTTGCAGATCCGGATTGACCCCCTGCGGGCAAGAAGTACCTGGATGCCATTGATCGGCAGGAGAATGAAACCGGGATAGCTTGTATAGATCGACATGATCAGACACACACCGTATCCCACCCAGCTATAGACGCGATCCGGTTTGCGCACGGCTCTGTCGAGTGCATACACCCCCGAGCAGAGGAGGAAGGCTACCAGTGTGTAGTTGCGGCCCTCCCGCCCATAGTAAACGGAGATCTGCGCGATGGACCAGATGAATGCCGCGAGGAGACCTGATCTCCGGCTGCACCAGCTTCGCCCCAGCAGGTAGAGAAGGGGAACGGTTGCGATGCCGAAAAGGGCTGAAAAGAGTCTGACTGCCCACGGATTCCGTCCCCATACGTGAATCCACTGCTGCATCAGCAGAAAGTAGAGCGGAGGTTTGTTGCCGACCGTCATCTGGTTCAGGAGGGAGGGTATCGGCATGCTGGCGATTCGGATAGTGTCGGCTTCGTCAAGCCATAGTTGTTCCGCGCTCAGATGGAGTAACCTTAGCATCGCGGCGATAGCTAATATCGAAACAAGAAGGAACACATCTCGGCGTTCGGAACTACTGTGTGTTGTGGCATTCATTGATGCTCAGTCATGGTGTGGTGTCGTTGGCCAGAATCACTCCATCGTTTCCGGTGTATATTGCAGTTATTCCTTCCTGAGATGCCAACTCCGCTTTCGTTGGGAGGTACGTACGCCATGCCATGGCATCAAAGTAGACAACACACGCGTTTCCCTTGTGTATCTCGGCCGTCATCGACAGCAACTCAGTGCGATACCGCTCATTGTCCCGAGTCGTTATCGGGGACTCGATGAAGGGGACGCTCTTCGAGTCTCGTGCCGTGCAGAAGACGACAAGTTCCGGGACATTGGAGTAGATACGAAGGCCTTTGGGCAGGTGGCGCACTCGTTCAAGGATTTCGGAGTCTCTCCACTGCGCGCTGGTAAACTCCTGTCCCGATCTACGCAAGTCCGCGATGTATTGGGCGCAGCGCTGTCCCTGCAGGAGAATGACTAGAAACAGCAGAAGCTCTAGAATCTGCCTGCCCCAGTGTCTCCCCTCTGGTGTACGCAAAGCATGGAGCACGCAGAACACCAGTATGATTCCCGTAGTTAGGACCGGTGACAGGATTCGGTTATTCAATAGCGTGTGGGCATCCGCGAGTGAGATTGAAAGCGCGAGCATGAAGATGTAGAACAGGATGAAGAAGGTCAGGAGGTACATCACTGTCGCCCGTCCCCGCTCGGTCTTTCCTCCTTTCAAAAATCCAGCCAATAGCAGGGCCACCAGTATAGGTATCATCATAAGGCCTGACCATGGGCCTGACCACTGATAGGGCAGGAACCAGGTTGAGACTACTTTAAGACCCATTGCAATTTGTTCCGGCGTTATAGGATGCCACACCAGCATGCGGGCTCTTGAGTCGTCCTGCATTCCAGCGAAAAGGACCCATAGAAGCGTTGGAAGGATGGAGAACGCAGCGAACACAGACGCCTTTGCCAGACGGCGAAGCCCCATTTCGTTCGAGAGAACGAGGATGCCTAGAGAGATGGCGGCAATGGCAGCCACTCCGGCGTAACGGGTCAGCAGGGCCAGTCCCAGAAGCACGCAGGTTGCGACAAGATCGAAAGTTCTCTGCCTCACGATGTAGTTTGCCCCCGAGAGAATCCCCGCGAGCGTGAGCGCAATGAAGAGCGGCTCCGACCATAGCATCGTATGGATATTAAGGCTGTCGGGATAGAAGATGAACAGCAGTGTCCCCGCCAGACCCGTCCACAAACTTACTCGGGCATGCCTGTACAGAAGGACGCCTACAAGC
Organism: Verrucomicrobiota bacterium; assembly: GCA_018814445.1. Lineage (GTDB taxonomy): Bacteria > Verrucomicrobiota > Kiritimatiellia > JAHIZV01 > JAHIZV01 > JAHIZV01. Next base: position 17,080 of record JAHIZV010000163.1, read on the forward strand.
AGAACGTTCAGGGCGAAGAGTACGGCATTCATGACCCGACCGGCACGTAACTCTGAGCCGGCTACCCACGAGCCTGCGCGAAGAATAAGGGGGTACAACGGTGGGAAATGGGTATGGGATATCTGCAGCGTAACCGGTTCGCTGCGCGCGAGTTGCAGGTAGGCTGTCGAATCCGGGCAAACGCCCGGGCCCAAGCGGGTGCTCCACATGGCCGCACAGAACGCCATCACCGCCAGGGCCAGTAGTACAGGCAATACGAGGGCATCTGATCCCGTTCGTCTTAGTTGCCGTCTGCCAGGCTCTGTTTTCGAGTTATACACGGAACCGAATTCCACGGAGTTTAGCGGCGCATTTCTGATAGTCCTGATGCGGCTGTCTTGATATTCTACCATGCCGCTGAAGAACGGCAAACAGGCAATGAAATGAGCTGAAAAGCTTCTGAGTAGAATCCGGGGGATCAGATGAGTGACAAATCGCTGAAATACAAAAGCGTTCTTCTTCCTGTGTTGATTATCGCGGTGGCATGGGCTGTTTACGCGCCCGTCAGCCGGTGCGAGTTCGTTTCACTGGATGACGAAGCCTACGTCACCTTGAATCAGGTGGTCAGAGGCGGGGTTTCACTGCACGGCATCAGAACCGCGCTGACCCAGCCCGTGGCCGGCAACTGGCATCCGCTGACCATGCTGTCCCACATGGTCGACTCGGAGATATTCCGATCGAATCCGGCAGGACATCACCTGGTCAGTCTGTTTCTACATCTGCTCAACACACTGATTCTCTACCTGCTCCTCCGCGCCGCCACCGGCGCGACCTGGCGCAGTGCGATGGTCGCGGCCCTTTTCGCCCTTCATCCGCTGAACGTGGAGTCCGTAGCATGGGTTTCGCAGCGAAAAACGGTTCTGAGCACGCTGTTCTGGTTCCTGACGATGTATGCCTATGTAGGCTATACGCGGCGTCCGGGCACATCACGCTATGTCCTTATCCTCGTTCTCTTTACTCTCGGCCTTCTCGCGAAGCCGATGCTCGTGACCCTGCCTGTCGTGCTGGTCCTGATGGACTACTGGCCGCTCGAGCGGTTCGGCAAGGATGGCGCGAAAGGTCCCGGATTGCGGAAGCTCATATTGGAAAAAGTGCCGATGCTGGCGATAGCGGGTGTATTCGGACTGATCACGATCCTGGCCCAGCGATCCGCCGGCGCGGTGAGTACCGTCGCGACTCTTCCCGTGAGCATAAGAATTTCCAATGCCGTCATCTCCTATTTCCGCTACCTCGACCGGATGATCTGGCCCTCGAAACTGGCTGTGTTCTATCCGTTCTCGCACGATTCGCTTTCCACTCCGCGCGTGATTCTTTTCGCCGTCGTTCTGCTCGGCATGACCGTGTACGTATTGTCGGAGGCCAGGCGTAAGAAGTACCTGCTGGTCGGCTGGCTCTGGTACCTCATCACGATGCTTCCCGTCATCGGCCTGCTCCAGGTGGGGGCGCAGTCGAGTGCGGACCGGTACGCCTATGTCACGCTGATCGGCGTGTTCATCCTCATTGCATGGGGCCTCGCGGACTGGTCTCGGGGGAAGAAATCGTTGCAGCAGCCCGTGGCGTTGACCGTCATCTGCTTCCTGATCGTGATCTCGGTCGTCACGCGCTTTCAGCTCAGGTACTGGAAGAACAGCTATCAACTCTACATCAGAGCGATCCAGACCACGAAGGATAACTACCTCTGCTACAACAACCTGGCGACACTGCTTGCGAAGAATGGACAGGATGAGGAAGCGCTCCAGCTTGTCAATGCGGCCATACAGATCGCCCCGCAGATGATTCATCCCTACATGAACAAGGGAGAACTGCTCGCGAAGAAGGGCGACATCAAAGGCGCGCGGGAGGCTTATGAAGCGGGCCTCAGAATGAATCCCGAAAGCCCGATGATGCACAACCAGATCGGGAACTTCTTCTACAAGTACGAGAACTTTGAAGAAGCCGCGTTTCACTACAGAGAGGCCCTCTTCCGGGACGAGTCTCTGCTCGTGGCGCGCAGTAATCTGGGCGCGATTCTCGCTCGCCAGGGGCGTTATGACGAGGCCGTGGAGGAATTCGCGAAGGTCCTCGCGGCGGCCCCGTACAGCCCTGCCGTATTGATGAACATGGGCATGACCAAGGCCCATCTCGGCCAGGAGAAGGAAGCGCTGGGATACCTGCGGCAGTCTGTGGCGAACAATCCCCTCAACGAAAAAGCCCGCGCGACTTATGCCTGGCTGCTGAACGCCAACGGATATCCGGAAGAGGCTGTCGCTGAGTATGAAACAGCGCTTCAAATGAAAGGCGATCTCAAGGAGGGTCTGAATGGCCTGGCGTGGATTCTCGCGACATCACCAGAAACCGAACTCAGGAATCCCGCGAGAGCCATAGAGCTCGCGGAAGCGGCAATCGAGCTCCCTCAGGGCAGATCCGCGGAAGTCCTCGATACACTGAGCGCGGCCTACGCCGCGGACGGCCGGTTTGACGATGCTGTGAAGGCGGCTGAAGAAGCCCTGTCGATCGTGAAAGAAGTCGGGCTGACGGACGTCGCGAAAGATATCGAAGCCCGACTGGCGGGATACCGCGCAGGGCGGGCCTATATTGACCCCGGGCACGCGCTCTGATGCCGCTGAAAGTCGGACCATGAATCCGAAAGTCGCCATTGTCCTTCCGGCCTACAATGCCGAGAAGACGCTCAGAAAGACGATAGAGGACATCCCCGGAGGATGTGCTGACTACGTTATCGTGGTGGATGACCGCAGCAGCGACGCGACGGTCTCCCTGGCGCGCGATCTGAGGCTGGACGTCCACGTCCACGAGAAGAACCGGGGATACGGGGCGAACCAGAAAACCTGCTACGGGAAGGCCCTCGCGACAGACGCGGATATCGTCGTGATGCTCCACCCGGACTACCAGTACGACCCGCGGCTCATTCCCGGATTCGTTCATTTCGTGCAGGCCGGCGTCTGCGATGTGATGCTGGGTTCGCGGATCAGGACGAGAAAAGAAGCCCTGGATGGCGGCATGCCGATGTGGCGCTATATCAACAACCGCCTGTTGACCCTGCTGGAGAACCTGGTTCTCGGACAGAACCTCGGTGATTTCCACTCCGGTTTCCGCGTGTATCGCAGAGAAGTCCTCGAGACGATTCCCTACGGGGAGAATTCGGACGACTTCGTGTTCGATTCCCAGGTGCTGGCTCAATGCGTGTATTTCGGATTCAAGCTTGGAGATGCTCCGATTCCCGTCCGCTACTTCGAAGAAGCGTCGTCCATCAATCTTCCCCGCAGCATCCGCTACGGACTGGGAACCGTAGCCGTGGTTCTCAAGTTCCTGCTCGCCCGCATGAAAATCTTCCGATCGAAAGAGTTCAGGAGGATCGATGCCGCAAAAAGACAGTAGCAGGCTTGCGGCCGCGTTTCTGTTGGTCGTCGTCCTGACCTTGATCGTCTACTCCTCCGTGCGACACTGTGATTTTGTCGATTTTGATGATGGCGTCTATGTCACAAAAAATGAGTGGGTTCAGAAGGGGCTGACGGCGGATGGTATGCGAAAGGCATTTACGAAACCCGTGTCTGCGCTCGTTTATCCACTGACGATGCTGTCGCATATGCTGGATTGTGAATTGTTCGGACGGAATCCGTCCGCTCATCATATGGTCAATGCGGCGATTCACGCTTTAAACGCGGGGATTCTTTTTCTTCTGCTGAAATCTCTGACGCGACAGTTCTGGCCCAGTCTCGCGGCGGCCCTGATATTCGGGATACACCCGCTGAACGTTGAAGCTGTAGCCTGGATATCGCAACGGAAGAGCGTTCTGAGCATGCTGTTCGGATTGCTCACCATAGCTGTCTATGTGCGTTATGTCCGAAGAAGGTCCCTTGCCGGCTACATTGCCGTCATCATGCTGTTTGCTTTCAGCCTGTTGAGTAAAGCTACATTCGTGGTTCTGCCGTGTGTCCTTCTTCTGCTGGATTTCTGGCCCCTCAATCGGCTCGTCCTGCAGAAAGAGGATGGAAAGACAGGATGGGGAAGGACATTGTTTGCAGGAGAGAACCGTTCTCTGCTGTGTGAGAAACTGCCCCTGCTGGCTCTATCAGCCGCGTCATCTGCCCTCACGCTGTCCACTCAGGGCAGCAGCGGGGCGATGGGAACCCTGGTATCCATGTCCCTGCCTGCCCGCTTTGCGATGACATGCTCAAGTTACCTCTTCTACGTGGTCAAGTTTGTTGCTCCCTTTAGATTGTCAGCCGTCTACTCACCAAGCGGGGCGCCGATCCCGGCATGGGAAACCGCACTTGGATTTCTCGTTCTGCTTGCCGCAACAGACTGGGCTCTTCGCACCGCTGAAACCCGGCCCTGTGTTACCGTCGGCTGGTTCTGGTTCGCAGGCGTTCTTTTTCCCGTGTCAGGTCTTTTTCAGACAGGCATGGTCGCCCGGGCGGACCGCTTCGCGTATGCGCCTATGATCGGTTTGATCATCATGTTAGTCTGGGGCGTGCAGGAGCTTCTGCGGCGATGCGGCCAACGGGTCAGACAAGTCGTCTATGTATTCTTTCCTCTGGTGCTCATCGGGCTTGCCATCGCCAGCACTCACCAGATTGGGACGTGGCGGGATTCGATGTCTCTATTTTCGCACGCCTCGGCCTTAAACGATAATAATGATGTCGCGCAGTGCATCCTTGGTGAAATGTTGGGAAAGAGGGGAAGGCACGCGGAGGCTCTACAGGCTTTCAAGAAGGTGATTCAGATCAATCCTCAATCTGCAGTGGCCCACTACAACGCCGGCGCTGTGCTTACGCATCTGGGAAACACTGACGAAGCCCTGCCTTTCTTTGCGAAGGCTGTAGAACTGGAACCGGATTCGGATCTCTATCACTACAATCTTGGTCTTGCGTTACAGGCGCAGGGCCTGCATCAGGAAGCGGATACCCATCTCAAGGAAGGGCTCCGCCTGGCAAACGCGCAGGGGCACACAGACCTGGCCAAAGAGATTCAGGCCACCATGTATCCTCCGGGCAGACAATGAATAGAAGAACTACAGTGGTCGTCGAGGTGACGCTCATGCTCCTGACTGTTGCCGCCTATTTTCCCGTGTTCGATTGTGATTTTGTAGGTTTCAATGACGGAGGGTACGTCACCGAGAACGAATGGGTTAAGGCCGGTATCACCAGGGAAGGCGTCAAGAATGCGTTCACGGAGCCGGTGTCGGCACTGATCTATCCTCTCACCATGTTGTCACACATGCTCGACTGCGAGCTTTTCGGTCTGAACCCCGCAGCACATCATGGCACAAGTGTACTACTGCATGGCCTGAACGTCGTGCTGTTGTTCTTCCTTCTCAGAACGCTCACAAAGAACACGCTGCCGAGTGCGGCCGCTGCAGCCCTGTTTGCCGTACACCCGCTTAACGTCGAAGCGGTCGCCTGGATTTCACAGAGGAAAAGTGTGCTCAGCACGTTCTTCGGACTTCTCGCGCTAATGGCGTATGTAAGATACGCCTCGCGGCCCCGTCTGCGCACGTATTTGCTGATCATTGTCCTGCTTGTCCTGAGCCTGGTGAGCAAGGCCATGCTGGTCACGTTTCCCCTGCTGGTCCTTCTGCTGGACATATGGCCACTTCAGCGAGTCATATGGGTCGAAGAAGATGGCGGTGTCAAATGGTTGAAGACCATCATGGCACCCGCCAACCGGCGCCTTCTGACGGAGAAGATACCGCTGTTTCTGGTCATACTGCCGGTCTGCGCTCTGACCGTCTGGACGCAGCACGATGCGGGTTTCATGGGGGGCAGCGGCAATATATCTATTCCGACCCGGATCGCGCTGGTTCTCAGCAACTACTTCTTTTATCTGTTCAAATTCTTCGCGCCGTTGCGACTCGGCGCGCTTTACTCGATTACGGGAGCTCCCGTACCGGCCTGGGAAACGGTGTCGGGCGTGATCGTATTGCTGGCGTGCACCGATCTCGCTCTCAAACGGGTGAGAAAACAACCTTGGCTTGCTGCCGGATGGGGTTGGTATATCGCGGCTTTGCTGCCTGTCTGCGGCCTTCTGCAAGCGGGTCTCGCAGGCAAGGCTGACCGGTTCGCGTACATTCCCATGATAGGTCTTCTCATGGCTGTCATCTGGGCGGGGAGGGATCTTCTACACGGAAGGATAAAGGATGTCCGTGCGTTGCGAGGAACGGGTTCTGTGGCATTCATATTGGTTCTCGTTCTGCTGACGGCAGGAACGCGTCTGCAACTGCGACATTGGGCGGATTCCAAAGCGTTCTTCGCGCGCGCCGCCGACGTGACAGAGAGAAATGACATCGCCCACGTCAACCTGGGACTGATCTTCTCCGCCGAGGGCGATTACCACGCCGCTTTGAATCACTTCCGCGAAGCCGCGCTTATCCATCCTTCAGATCCGGATCTTCAGCTCAATGTGGGTTCCTGTCTCACGCTGTTGGGGCGTCATGCGGAGGCCCTTCCGCACTACGAAGCGGCCGTCAGATTGCGGCCGGATGATGCGGTGATAGGGTATAATCTGGGTTTGTGCCTTCAGGCGAACGGGGAAAAGAGTGCGGCCCTGGAGGCCATGCAGGGAGCCCTTGAACTCGCCGTGGAGCAGGGGATGGTGGATCTCGCCAGAGAGATCCGCGTGGCGCTCAGTCGCGTATCCAGATGAAACACGCTCCCTTCGGGAAGCGCGTCCTACACGGGGAGGACGATTCCGATGTGGCATGACCGATGCATGTGTAGGACATGCTTCCCCCCTTGCGGGGGAGCATGTGTTGTCATGCCGGTTGCCCACCCCAACACGCTCCCTTCGGGAAGCGCGTCCTACACGGGGAGGACGATTCCGATGTGGCATGACCGATGCATGTGTAGGACATGCTTCCCCCCTTGCGGGGGAGCATGTGTTGTCATG
>JAHIZV010000164.1 GCA_018814445.1 Verrucomicrobiota bacterium
ACATGAAGCAGTCGGCGTCCGGTTCGACGGACTTCTTCGGAACGCGGATTGAGTTCTACGATTCCACGGACACGCTCTTGAGTTCTCACGATACGGCCACGGGCGTAAATACCTCGATACAGAATATCACAGTAACTGCGACGGCGCCGGTCTCGGCGGTTAAGGTTCGCTGTCTTATCGTTGCGGATATGCCTTCGTCACCGCCGGGCGGACTCAAGGGGTATGCGGATAACGCCCAACTGATCGGAGCGGGAAGTTCCGGCGGCACAGGCGGCGGCGATACGAACTTCCACCTGGTCTTCGGTGTCTATGACACGTACAGCGGCATCGCGCGAACGAACGATCAGAGCAAGGCGTCCACAAATCTGAACGCCTCGGTTGAGAATCTGTTCACGAATGACGTGACCCGCTACAACGCGACTCTGAGTACGGCGGACAGCAGGCTCAGCACGGCTACCAGCCTGTGGTCATACACCGGTCTGACCGGAGCCCAGTTCGAGGATCTTGAGGCCCAGGGTAACCTGAAGGTGACGCTCAACGTCTTCGACGACGACCACGACCGCGCGGGAGATGCTCTTTTTGTGACAAATCAGCAAGTCGGCTACGTCCGCTTTGCGGATGACGACACGAACGGGCCGGTGCCCCAGTTGATTTACATCGGCACGAACTACGCGAACGATGCCGGCGGTCCGGTCGTCACGAGCATTACCGATGCTATTATTTCAACGACCAATATTGATTTTGCTGTTCGCTGGACTGATCCGAGTGGTGTATTCCGCACGAACCTGACCTCGTCGAGCTTGAATATTCTGTCGTCCGGCGGGCGTGTCGTTCCCAACTGGGATCCGCTCTCCATTGGCGCGACCACCAATGAATTCGGTTACGACTATCCGTTCACGAACTACTACGGCACCAATCAGGCACTGGTTGTCACGTCATACGTGTACAAGGCGTTCAAAATCGCCGACTTTGATACGAACCTGACCTACTACATCACGGTCAGCGGCGAAGACGAGGACAACGACCGTGGCACCTGGAATGATCCTGACGGTGACGACGTGCCTTACGACCGCACGGTCACTACTAACTGGGCGCTTGCGTTCAGAATTACGGATGATGACACCGATCAGCCGTATCTCAATGTCGGCGTCAACGAGACCAACACGTTCGACCGGATCTGGATCAATGAGATCGATTACGACAACAGCGGAGACGACGACTTTGAGTGGGTCGAGATCGTTGGCCGCGACCGCCTGTCGGCCACGAACTATGAACTCGTGGTCATCTCGGGCGCGGCGACCTCGAACACGTATGACCTGGCCGCCTCGGGCCACACCTTCAGCAACGAGTATCAGGGCTACAGCTTCTTTGTTGTGGGTCTCGTGCCCGGCGCATTCGGAGTATCGCCGGATTACACGCCGGCAGGATGGGCAAGTGACATGCTGGGCAACTCGGTTGATTCCGTGGGCATCCGGAAGAAGTCCAGCGGAAAGTTCGTGTACATTGTCGACTACGAGGGCGACAGCGCGAGGACGGTGGAGGATCAGACCACCGCGCTGGCCGATAACAACACCGATGTGCAGACCACGCTGTTCCTGACGTCCGGTCACGGCGTGAACTTCTACAACTTTACCTGGGCAAATACGGCCAACAGCGGTACCCCGGGCGCCGTTAACGCCGGGCAGACATTTGCTGTCCAGGTCACGGATGCCAGTGTCCGCGAGGGCGGTGTTACGTTGACGGGCTCCGTGTATGACGTGACCAGTGGTATCGACGTGGATAATACCAGCTCAGGTTCCGAGCGCCCGCTATACGCGGTGACCAACAGCGTCGACACAAAGATATATGACGACGTATTCCCTCGTCACGCAGGACTGAACGTCGACGGTGACGGGACGACATCACAGCAGCTTGGCACGCAGCCTGTCGCTGTAGCCAAGGCCAACGTCGTTCTGGGTGTTCATACCGGTGTGGTGCGTGCGGTCGACTTCGACCACGACCGCGACAACGATCGAGGTGAACAGTATCACGGACTCTACTTTGAAGTCATCGATGACGATACCAATGGTCCGACGCTAAACGTTACCGTGGGCGGTACAGGCGCTGGATTGACTCACTCCGGTACGATGATCTTCTATGACTTCCAGAAGTCATCCGGAACCTTTGAGACAAACGCTAACAATGTGAGTACACGTATTGCGGCCTCGGGAATCGGAGTCAGCGCTAACTCGGTAAGCGAGTACGTGCGTACTTCCACCGACAAAGCGGTGTACTCGGGCTCGGGCTGGGGGCCAACCTCGAAATACTGGCGCATTAATATCATTGTTGATCCCGAATTCGTGCTGAACCTTACGAACGTCAATTTCCAGACGGCTTCCACAGCGACCGGCCCGATTAAGTGGTTTATCCGGACGAACGACACGTACAACATCGCGAACGGCACAAACTCGCTTACGGACACGTTCGTAACGACAAACGTCTCAATGAATATCAATCTGAAAGGCACAAATCAGTTCCGCATTTATGGCGGCACGCAGACGGGTGGCGGGGGCGGAGGCTCGTGGCGTCTCGACAACCTGCAATTCAAGGGTGTGGTTTCGCCGATCGCGGGCAGCCTTGCGGTTTCAGATGGCGATATGGTTAGCGGAAGCTACACCGTGACCGGCACGGTGCAGGATGCCGCCAGTGGTGTTTACAGTAACAAACATGCCACGCTGGGAACGACGTGGAGGATCTTCTCGCCCAGCCAGGAAGTGGTCACGGCCAGCGCCTTTGAAAAGGGCCCGACCACCAACGGCGCGGCCAGGAGCGGCGCTACGAATCTCTGGGACAGCACGGGAAGTCCGGTGGCCTTCGACGAGATGTATGTGGCCGACGGCGTTCTGTGGACGGCTGTCGTTTCAGCTACGGACTTTGATGACGACAGGGCCAACGACTACACAACGCGAACGGACAGCTTCACGTTCCAGGTAATCGACGATGATCCGGATGCACCGACCTACATCGGCGACATTATGCGTCTGTTTGTTCCCACCGGCGGAAGTTCAAGGACCTCCAATCCCGGCACCGACATTCCGAGCAGCAGCGGAACCAATCAGCTCTTCGGCGTGCAGGACGGAGAACTTCGCAACATCAATTCCGCCGCCCAGAACGATTTGGAAATGCACTTCTATCTGCAGGACCTGAGCGGTCTTGTGCGCGGCACGGGAGGCAGTTCCTCCACGCAGTTGAACGTCAGTATTAACGGATGGCTGACCAACAACATCGTTAACTTCTCCGCAGCCAGCAGTTCGGGCGATGGTACGTTCGGCAATAACATCCAGATCAGCAACATCTGGCGCTTCACAACGGCTCTGACGTACGATCATGTGACGGATTTGTGGGGTGCGACGAACAGGGTTGTCCTGAGCGTATTTGACAAAGACCTCGACTGGGCGGGAGATAGGTCATCCTATACAAATCTGCAGGTTGCCAGAATAAAACTGACGGATGACGACAACAACGCCGAACCGAAGCCACGTCCGGCGACCGCCACTTTCCAGAACCCCGCGATGTCAGTCTACGTGGGTGGTGATCCCGCGCTTGCCGGATTCAGCGGAACCAATTCCTGGTACAATTATGAAGGCATGACCAATGCCGCCAACAGGACGAATCGCATCCGGCAGGTGTACGCGGTGTCGGATAGCAGCATCACAGGTTCTGTGACGCACTGGAAATTCTGGGTTCGCGATACAGGCAGTGGATTGGCTCAGTCCGACAATCCTGCGAATGCTGCGACGAATACCAGCATTAGCATTGCAGGCGTGGTGCAGAGCAACCTGGCGCAATTCTCCTTTACATACAGCGCGACGGGCAAGGCAACAAAGACTTCCGGTTTTGCTGAAAGCTCCACTCAGTACTGGGCCTTTGCGGCGGGCTTCTTCAGCACCAACAATGTGACGACTTTCTGGACGAACTCGGCAGGGCACAGCAACAAGGTTGTGATGCACGCGTGGGACGCCGATATGGATCGCGAGAACGATCAGGCAAGCACCAACATCACCTTTGGCTGGCTCACCATTTTTGACGATGACGTTGTCGGACCAAGTGTGCCGGGGGCAGATGTATTTGACACGTTCGATGATGGCGACCGGACGGACGGCACGGACGCCATGGATATCCAGTGGTACGAACAGGGCGTGGACCTGAGCTTCCAGATTACGAACCTCTCGTTGCAGTCACTTCAGAGCGGGAATGCTCTGGATATTGTCAAGGCGAGCAGTGGAAGCGCGGAAGCCATCGGCATCCTTCCCGCGCCGATCGTGCTCTCCGAACTTGATGAGACGGTTGTCTTGAGCATGCAGGTGCAGGCCTACGGCTTGTCCAACATCTACTACGCGCTGCGAATAGGCCTCTATGACAACAACGGGACGGCGGTCAGCGCAGATGACAACGGCTATCCGTATGATTCGGACGACGACCGCGGATATCACTTCCGCCTTGATAACGAAGGCACTTATAGCGGCAGGCTGATACACGAAACAAACAACCTTAACAGCGGCGGCATAACCTTCATTGACGCGGCCGGGACTCAGGAAATCGGGAACGAGCAGTTCGCATGGAGTACCAACGCAGCTCATGATGTGGCGCTTTACCTGACTAGACTCGAAACCAACGTCTACGCGGAGCTGTTCCTTGATGGCACTTCCGTTGTTCACGGCACGACAACAACAACGCCGATCACCAACTTCAATGAGGTCGTCATCGGTTTTACGGCAAATAACAACGGGGCGACAGTACGGGTAGATAATGTCACCGTGTCGAAGTCATCGCTGGTTGTCGACAACGTTAATTGGACAAACACAACGGCGTACACCGTTTCGTGGAGCACAAGCGACGTGGCGGATATCTCGGGCGTATACGACTTCCGAATCACCACGAACGGCGTCCTGCCGACTAACAAGCTTGACGGTTTCAGCATCGGAATCGTGACGCAGACGAGCCTGACGATCACCAATGAGGGCGTTGTGACAAACTGGCTCTTTGCCATCGACAGAGACTTTGACCGGGTGGACGACGCCGCGAAGGGCCGGAACGCGCGCTATCTCGTGCGGCATGATCGCAGCGCCCCTCCGATTGCGCTGGGTGCGACCAATTCGGAAGAGAATATTGATCCCAGCACCGAAATCCACATGCAGTGGCAGCCGATCGCCAATCCGGGAAACCGGGGTGACGGGGCCTCACTGTCGCCGTGGCTGACCTACAGGGTGTACTACGAGGAAGGTGGTGGAACGGTCACCACGAATTCCACGTTCGTCGATATTTACAACAGCGGACCGACCAATCTGGCGTCTATCAATACGACCAATGTTGTAATCTCGAACCTGGTCTTTGATACGAGTTACGAAGTCGCGGTCGCGGGTATTGACCAGGCCGGAAACATCGGAGACCTGTCGCAAGCCGTGATCATCACCCTGAAAGGATTCAACGTCACCCAGGGCGTGGCCGAGGTCGAAGCCTATGTGACCAATGCGGCCCGAGTCTGGTGGACGGCATCCACCAACACCGGTGGCGCCGTGAATCGTGAATACGATGTCATCTATGTCGATGGAGGCGATTTCAAGGAGTCGCTGACGAACAGTTGGGGCCTGGTTGACACGGTTCAAAGCAACTACTTCATCGACAATGGCGAGAGCACGTCGACGCATCCGACAAACCTGACTACCAAGATGCGCTTCTACCGGGTGGCCAACAAGAACTCGTGGCTTGCAAGCAAAACGCGCCGTGTGGCCAGTAAAGAGGTCTATGGCTTGAAGCGGATTCTTCTGTACCCCGGTCAGAACTGGATATCGTTCCCGGGACGGCCCAACACGAATACAGTGGACTGGGTCTTCGGCAAGGATCTGCCTGGCTCGCCGACTATTGTAGGATCGACAAAAATATCGTGGTATAACCGCACGGCCCAGCCGTATGCGACGAATGAGATATATCTCGAGGTGTTCGGCCCGAGCAAAACCTGGAGATGGTCCATTCCGTCAAAGCCGGGCCAGAATGCAGGCACCAGCATGTTCTCGCTTGCGGAGGGAGCGCTGGTTGAGATACCTGACTCCGCGACAGATCCGTACACGATTCTGTTCATAGGAGAAGTCCCGACGAACAGATTGACACAGACCTTCCCGCTCAACGGCAAGCTGGGTCTGGCCAGCTTCTACCAGCCAAGACGTGTTCATCCTGGTCAGTTACAGCTCCTTGAGGCTGGCTATACTGGAGGATGGCATCCGTTCATTTCCGACTGGATGTGGAAGTTTGACCGGGCAGATCAGGAAGTGAAGGATCTGATCTGGTACGATACGATCAACAGTCGTTGGCGGCATACGTCGTCAGGTTTCTCTGATGTGGCCACCAACTACTTCCTTCAGGATGACGGGTTCGTTGTATTCACTTGGATATCAACGGATAACGATATTGTCTGGACAAATCCGGTCCTGTATTCCCTGCCGAATTCGCAGATGAATCCGTAGATTCTTCATTGAAGAAGCGGTTTAGCGCCAGTTAACTCTATTTCCACTGAATTATTCCTTGTTCATAGGTTCCTTTTGCCTGCATACTCTACTCTCTGTATGTGGAATCAGCTCGGCACGGATGATACGGTCAGTTTTTCTTGTAAAAATAGGAAAAAAATGACCTCCAGCCCTACTCCTGCGGGCATATCTTGCATACCTTCATTATTGTTTGACCTTGAACGCGTCGCAAAGGCAGCGGCGCGCTGGGATTAGGTTCCGGCTTATTGACAGCATGAATGCCGATTCTTGCCGGAAGGGCACTGGGGTGCGCACCTATGTATCGAATAAGCGGGGAGTTGTGGCGTTTGCCCGCACGCGTCAGCGCGCGGGCAATTTGCAGGAAGCCACAGAATAGAGTCGTGTGTCTGAAGCGATGGCCTGTCAACAGGGCTCTCGTTGTCTTCGTTCTTTCTGCTTTGATCTCGCTCTTTGCTGATGAGGCCGGCGCCCAGTGGTTTCAAGTTCGGAACACCGGCGGTGGATCTCCGAATGCTCCTGCCACCATCTACCTGGGTGACACAGGATTGACTTTCGGCTGTGACGCCTGGGGCACTCTAGGCGGGCAGTGGGGCGGTGCTACGGTCTACATTCACACCGGCAGCGATATTCACAACGGCACGGCCGGAGCCGCGATCAGCTACACCAGCACGGACGCAAAGTCGAATGCTTCAGGACAGTTCACCAGCTCAGGTACATGGTACTGGGGCGTCCGGATGCAGTACAACACGAGCGGGACGATCGTGGGCTGGTACTGCCGGAACAACGGCACCTGGGCGGATGCCTGGGGAACGCCTATATCGGATCTAACTCTCACAGTCAACGCCCTCGGAGATCCGACGGGAGTGAGCGCCATCACGAACACCGCAAATCCGACAACCGAAATCGACGTGTCGTGGTCCCAGTGGAATTCGAAGAATGTGATGGCCGTTCGCTCAACGAGCAGTAACTTTACGGCGCCGACTCAGGGGTCTTCCTACAGCACAGGTGCGACGATCGGGTCGGGCACGGTCGTCTACAACAACTCGGGCTCGACGTATACGGATACAAGTCTGACGGCGAATACGACCTACTATTACAAGTTCTACAGCGCGAACAACAGCTACTACTCCGCCGGAGCCGGCGCGAACGAGACAACCGAGGCGGTGCCTATCAGCAATCCGACTATCAACGCTGCAGCAGTTGATGGTCAGGAGGCGGTCAATCTGAGTTGGACGAAGAGCGGCGGACTCGATGTAATGGTTGTCAAATCAACGGGTTCCACGGCGACGAAGCCAACGGATACAACCGCCTACAATGTCGGCGACGCACTCGGATCGGGACACGTCATCTACAATGGTTCAGCCGAGACTTTCAAAGCAGTCGAACTGACGGATAACCAGCTCTGGTACTTCTTCTACTACAGTGTCGACGGCGCGGACAACTACTCGGATGGCCTGACAAACAGCGCCACGACCACGAGCTTCGGGGCGGATGAGTGGTATGATTCGTTTTCCTATACGAACGGCAACTACCTGGATACGAAGGATCTGGGCAACGGCTTCAGCACGGCCTGGAACGAGAACACCGCCGGCAACTGGGTTGTGGTCTCCACCAACTTCTCCGCGGCAACCGGCTATCCGGCGGAACGTGGACATGCCGTGTCCGTGACCCCGACGACCGCAACGGGGACGAACATTCTGCGGACCTTCCCGTCGGTCAGTGCGGGTGAGATATTCGTGGGTTACATGGTGCGATATCAGTACGACGAGAATGACGCCGGGACAGACGGAAAATACGTCGGCATGGCCCTTGCGGACGGCGGCACCGAGGAGATCTTCTTCGGGGAAGTCGACAGCATCGCACAGGCTATCGGCGTGGATCCTCAGGGCGACGGGGTGGCGGATGACGCAGGTCTCGATTCGATGGTGAACGCGGCGAACTTTATCGTGATCGGTAAGTACAATTTCGCCACCAGGAGGGCAGCCGTGGCGATCTACACCAATGCCGCGGCGGTCCCGACGAGCGAACCGACGACATGGGCGGCCGAAACGACGATGACAACAGGACCCGCTGAAATTGACGGTATCCGTCTTGAGACCGGAGCTTCCAGCGGTACACCGGGGGAAAGCATTTTCGACGAAATCAGGGTCGGCCGGTCATGGGGCGACATGGTCAGAACAGCCTCCTACATTTTCGACGACGGAGGCAGTGGGCATGACTGGAGTACTGCGGGGAACTGGAGTTCCGCAACAGAACCCACGAGCGCGAATAACGCGTATGTCGGCAACTCGCTGACGGCTGTCGTCAGCCAGGCGAGCGAGGCGGCAAACAATCTTGATATTGCCGACGGAACGGCCCAGACGGGCGCTGTCCAGCAGACGGCGGGGAGTTTGACGATCAGCGGAGACCTAACGCTGGGGGATGATTATGGCAACAAGGGCACGTACCTGATATCCGGAGGCACGCTTACGGTGGTCGGTACGACACATATCGGCGACGCGGGCCTGGGCCAGATGACGGTTTACGGCGCGTCTTCCGATGTGAATTTCCAGGGCGTGCTGACCGTAGGCGACGGCAGCACCGACGAAAACAACGGAAGCTACCTGCACATAGACGACGCTACCGTCACCGTCGACGGACAGTTCTATCTGGGTGCGAGCGCACAGGGCGCGGACGGCACCCTGATCATGTCGGGTGGCGTCTTCGAAGCAAACAGCGTTTTCAACATCGGTGAAGTGAACAGCTCAACCGGCCGCGTCTATGTGAAAGACGGCTCAATCGTGGGCGGCTCCAGCGACGACATCTACGTCGGGGACGCGGGCTACGGCTTCATGCAGGTGTCGGGTGGTACGGTGGACGTCAACGGCACCGGCGGGGATATCTTCATCGGTGACGACGCCAATGGCGGGCGGGTCAACGAATTGGAAGTAACCGGTGGCCTGGTGGATGTGGAAAACAACATTGAGATGGGCGACAGCTCGGGAGCCTCGGGTCTGTTGGACATTCAGGGCGGCCGTCTGGAAATCGGCGACGATCTGTATGTGGGTGACGCGGCGAGCGGCACGGGCACGGTGACGATGGTTGGCGGGACCATGAAGGCCGACAACTTGTACGTCGGTAATGCCGGCGTGGGCGTCATGACTCTCGGCGGGGGCGCTGTGACAGCTTCTGTTTTTTCGGTCGGGCAGGCGTCTGGCGGCAGCGGCTCCGCGACGATTACAAACGGACTGCTGTATATCCCCGCTAATGCGGACCTGTTTGTAGGTAATGCCGGCACGGGCATACTGAATCTCGGCGGCGACGGGCAGATCACGCTGAACGCCGGGGCGACGCATCCGGCCATCATCGGCAACGCGGCCGGAGGAACCGGTACGGTCAATCAAACCGGCGGGCGCGTAGACTCACTCGATAACACGGATTTCATCATTGGCAACGTGAGCGGGGCCTCGGCCGTCTACAAACTTTCCGGCGGTACGCTCGACCTCGGCGCGACGGGTGGGAACAACGGTGACGATCTGACGGTGTCAAACGGCACGATGCATCTCGTCGGCGTTAACTGGACCAACGTGATCGACGATGACCTGTTTGTCGGTCCGAGCGGCCAGATGACTTTCGAGTTTTCGAGCAGTGCCATCCATCCCTTCGAGGTCGATGATGACATCAACATCATCAGCGGATCGACGCTGAATATAACGAATGACGGCGGCGGAATTTCGGACGGAACGTACGTCATCATCACGAGCCTGAACGCCAGCGCCATCAGCGCCAAATTCACTACGACAAACTGGCTCGGAGGGGTCACGGGCACCGTATCATACACGGACGGGCGCGTTGCTGTTACGTTTGCCGATTTGACCGAAGCGGCGCTCTTTGTTGGTCCCACCTCGTTGAGCTACACCTCCATGGTTGGTGTGGCTCCGGCATCGCAGACTTTCACGGTTACTAACTCTGGACAGCAGGCTCTATACTTCACCAACACCATCGCCTACGGCAGCGGTTCAGGATGGCTGATCGTCGCGCCGTCAACCGGATCAATCAGCGGCGTAAGCACACTTCTCAATACGGGCGCCGTCACCGTCGCGGGCATGTCAGCGGGCGTGTATACCGCGACGAACAACGTGGACGGCAATCAGACAAATACGGCTGTGGACGTTGTTGTAACGCTGACGCTGACCAATATTCCGGATGTTGCGTCGGCAACCGCAACGGCGGATGGATCGGAATTCGTTGATCTGGCCTGGACCAAAGCCCCGGGGGATCTGCAGGTTCTGATTGTGCACCGGGCCGGCGCGGCGCCTTCGGCCGATCCAAGCCAGAATACGAGCTATACGGTCGGACAGTCTCTCGGCAGCGGCAAAGTCATCTACAAAGGCTCGGGCACGAGCCTGGAGCATGTGGTGGGCGAGGGAACGGTCAACTACTATAACTTCTACTCGATGACGAATAGTCACTATTCCCCCGGTCTGCAGCGGACTGCCAGCAGTACTTCCTATGACGGGCACGAGATTGTTGATCAGTTTGCCTACACGAACGGTGTGACGCTCAACAGTCTCAATGGCGGGCAGGGATGGTCGGGTTCCTGGACCGAGAGCACGAGCGGCCAGTACACGCTCACGAACTACAGTTTCTCGAGTGTGAGCGGATTCCCGACCAACCACGCCAACGCGATTCACACGAGTTCACCTCAGAACGACAGCTACACAGCCAGAAGGACGTTCACTGCGGTGACCGCAGACAGGATATACGGCGCCTGCTTTGTTAACTTCCAGTACAACGGACCGAGCAAGTGGTCAGGCATGTCTTTCATGGACGGGACGACGGAAGAGGCCTTCTTTGGGGAGATCGGGGGAGTAGACACGAACTTCGGCCTGTCTTCCTATGACGGCGCCAGCTACACGGGTTCCGGCGATAATATGTCACTCACGACGGACTACTTGATCATCGGATCCTACGATTTCAGCACGCGCAAATTTCGCGGTCTTATCTACGGCAGTGCCGAGAGCGTGCCGACCACGGAGCCGGCAACATGGGATGTAGAAGTGACGGTACCACCAGGTAACATCACCAGCATCAACGGAATCCGTCTCGGATCGGGCGAGTACGCTGACAGCGGCTACGTCGGAGACGTGTATTTCGATGAAGTGCGCGTCGCGACAAATTGGGGGCAGTTACTCAATCAGGCGGCCACATACAATATCGGCAATGCCTGGCATATTCCATCAAATGCGGAACCGGCCACGGTCACGATGAGAAGTCCTGTAACGGAGCCATCCACCAATCAGACCGTCTACTTCTACAACGGAAATCAATACCAGGGAACGGGTAACTCCGGCGATCAAAGCGGCGGAACGCTGTACCATCGTGTTGTCGGCGGCGGGGGATGGACCTCAACGAATCTCTATTACGACAGCGCGTCAGGCAACAACAAGTACTGGGTTACAGATATTCCGCCGGGCACATACACGTCCGGTCAGCAGATTGAGTATTACTTCAAGATTACCTATACGGATCACGACAATACATACATAGGAACAACGAACAACGGCGTCGGAAACGTCCTCAAGGGCATTGAATCCTGGGTTCAGACCAACACGTTCAAGTTCACGTACTCCACTCAGAGCGGGCTCGCTCCCGCCTATGTCTGGCACGCGGCCAACCGCGTGGTTTCCAGCGGATCAAATGTCGAGTTCTGGGTGAAGGTCGGCTATGCCGAGGGCATCGGGTCGAACAAGTGGGCCGATTACTCTTCTATCTATTACACCACCGACGGAGCCACTCCCTCCGGCGGATACGGATCCTCAAGCAACGGCTCGACGATCGAAGCCTCCATGAGTTTCGATCACATGGAGTGGGACAGCTATCCCGACGGCGACGCGATGTGGTGGGTGGGAAAGGTCACCAATCTGCCTCTTCAGACGACCATCAAGTACAAGATCGGCGCATGGAAAACCACCGGCACCTATGAGCGGTTTGCCGACTACAACGCGGCCACCGATAACCAGGTGTTCTCGTTTGAACTCGGCACGACAGTCGGCGACCCCGAGTTGACGGTCAATGGTCTCAGCGCCAACTACACGACCACAAAACTCTTCGTCGATGAGATCGCAGGCGATACGCAGGAAGTCGTTATCGTATTCACGCCGAACGCGGCCGAGCTCGACAAGGTTGAGGTTTTCAGCAACATCGGCCGCCGTGACTACGTGGATGTGGACTACACAAACGCAAACATCACGGCGGACGGCTATCCGGACGGCATCAATCCTCCCGACGGCAACTACATTACGACGAACGATACGGGAGCCTATTTCACTGCGTTTCCGATGGTGCATCAGGGCGGCGGCGTTTACATCTGGACGGCCAGGGTGGATCGTTGTGGTGCGTATCGTGTATCAGCGCGTTACAGCACGAATAATCAGCCTGCCAACACGTGGCAATGGTACACGTCTACAGCGGCCAACCGTCGCGATCACGCGGTTGTTGTCACTCCGAAGAAAGCCTTGGCACTGACTATGTATGAGTTGAATGTTCCCACTGTGGAGGCCGTGTGGACGGACCAGGCCGGGCGAAGTACTTTTGAGGATCTGCTGGGGGCCGCGGATGGCGACAGCGACGGCTTCGACCCGTTCAATCTGGACTATCTGAACCTCATCCAGGCAAACACTCTCTGGTTCCAGCCTATTCATCCGAATAAGATTGAACGGGAGAAGATCTACACGCCGGGCAGTCCCTATTCCGTCCGGAACTTCTTTGCCATCGCACCGCACATGGGCAGCGCCAATACGGAAGCAGACGCTTTCAACGAATTCACAAACTTTGTCGCAAAGGCCGACGCTTATGGCGGATCAGTCGGCACGATCAATGTCATACTTGACTCCGTTTTGAACCATGCAGCCTGGGATGCTGAAATGGGTGCGGGTGGCGTGGAGCTGGGGTACACGACGGATCCCACAAACCGAATAGCTGCCGAACGCGTGCAGTGGTTTGCGAACCTGTCGAACTACGGGACCAACGCGACGTACTACAATACCGCGTGGGACAATGACATGGCTGCGGCTCCGGATCGGGGAGACTTCGGAAAATGGACAGACACGACCGAGTTTTTCTTCGGAGACTACGCCGCCCTCGTCCATCACAATCCGGAAGACAATGGCGACTATTTGAATGAAGGTGACTGGTTCGACTACGACAACATGTCAACCAACACCATGGAACTGTGGAAGTACATGGCTCACTACGCGGAGTACTGGCTGACAAACACGGGTCACGCGGTGACGAATGCATGGGACCAGACGGAAGACGACAAAGGTATTGATGGTCTCCGTTGCGACTTCGGCCAGGGGCTTCCTCCCCAGTTCTGGGAATACCTGATGAACCGTACACGGACGATCAAGTGGAACTTCGTCTTTATGTCCGAAACGCTCGATGGCGGTGTGCCCGGGTATCGATCGAATCGTCACTTCGATATTCTAAACGAGAGCATCGTATTCCAGTTCACGGCTTCTCACATCAACCATCCCGCCGACTTGAGAAATGCCCTTGAGGACAGAAGAAACTCATACAATAACGGTCTGATTCTACTGAATCTGACGTCTCATGACGAGGTGCTTCCGGACAACGACACATGGCTCAATGCGACGCGATACGGCGCGGTGTCCACCGTGGACGGTATACCGATGGTCTTCTACGGCCAGGAACAGGGAAGCCAGAACTACAACACGGATGGCGCCTTCTGGTACTACGACGGTTTCAGGGCTGACCACGAACTCAACTTTGGCAAGTACGTTGCGAACTTCAAGGAATGGAACCAGTTGTCTGTCTGGTCAAATCCGCCGCCGAGCGCGACAGGTCTGGACCAGTGGTACGGCCGCGTTAACTGGGCTCGTCTGAACAGCCCGGCCCTCCAGGGTCAGAACCGCTACTTCCTGACGAACATGAGCGGGAACGACAACAGCAGAATATTCGCGGTGGCGAAGTATGAAGAGGCCAATGCTTCGCCCACGAACAAGGACGTCGTACTCGCCTTTGCTCTTCTGTTTGAGCACGGAGCAGCGCATGCGAGCGCCGCCGACACATACGATCTCACCGGCGCATGGAGCCTGCTGGGGCTGGACGTGAGCAAGAACTACAACGTGAGGAACCTGGCTTCCAGCGACGCGAACTCCTACGTGTGGACCGACCCCATCAGCGGACAGGATCTGTACGACAACGGTATCTATGTCTCGTTGGGCGGCGGCACGGTGAACGCGATCACAAACGACGGGGAACTCGTGCAGTACCTCAAGGTCGAAGAGATCACGACGCCGGTTGCCACGAACTACAGCGTCTACGGCCATGGCGACAACCTCGTCTACGACAGTCAAATCGCCGACGGTTCGTACAGCGTCAAAATGCACTTCTACGACTCATCCGGCATGGCCACGAACTCGATCTATCCAAACTTCGCAATTCGAAACGCCGCCGGCACAGAGGTTGTTGCATCAAATCGCTTCGTCAACATCTCCTGGCTGAACGGGGGGACGACAATGTTGGCCTCGAATGGATCTGTGGCGACCGTAGCGAGCGGGTCCATAGACACGGGAACGTACGTCCTGGCGTGGGCCGGAGTGAATTCAAATGGCGTTACGGCTGTGGGGCAGACAAATCTGGAAGACAGCACGCTGGTCACGTTCACCGTAACAGACGATGATACGGGGCCGCCTTCAATCGGTGGAAGCAGCGGCGACTGGCAGGTTTTCTACAATCTGCCCGATCAGAATTCGTTCAGTCCGGCAGACGGCGAGTTTGTCGTACGGACGCAGTTGATCTACAGACTGGACCACTTGAACAGCGGTCATACCGGGACGCTCTTCACTTACACATGGTCCGGCGATACCGACGCGAACGGATTTGCCGGCCCCGTATTGACGGCCATGAGCAATGCGCTGGTACGTGGGGCGACGTTGCGGTTCATCGGCGACAGCGGCGTGAACACAAACACCGTATATGGCTCACATTCACTGGCTTCGCTGGGTAAGCACGTCGGCAATCCTCTGTTACTCTCTATCGATGATTCCGCATCGGGCATCATGCATGACAAGCTGGGTCTGTTTGACTGCGGGGCAGGCGAGCGCTATGTCATGTCCGGATCCCACAATTTCACTGCCGGGGCCGCGACGTACCAGTGGAACATCATGCTGGAGATAAAGAGCGACGCCCTCTACGCCGCATACTACTCGGAGGCGGAAGAACTCATGGCCGGCCGCTTCCACGACGATGCCTCGAAATCGCACGTCCACGACAACACAACATTCAGTCTGGGCGGTTCCTGGGGTGCGAACTTTGTTCGCTTTGCGCCTTATCCAGACGGCAGTGTCGGAGGCAATAACGCCCAGACCGATATCACCAATCTCATCGCGGGTGCGCAGGACGAGATATTCTTCGCGCTGAATGCAATCACACGGCCGCTGATTTCGAGCCAGCTTATCGCCGCCGTAAATGCGGATCAGACTCTCAGCGTGCATGGTGTCATTCCGGAATACGAGCGTACAAACGTGACCGCCTTTGCGGACACCTCCGAACAGTACGACATCATGACAAACAGCGCGAACTACACGGGCACCAACCGTGTTCACTTCCACACAGCATGGGCGGATGGCGATCACACGACTGTTGATGATGGAAGTTCTCATGATCTCGTTCACGCGAAGTACATGATCATTGATCCGTTCGGAAGTCAGCCCATCGTTATTCATGGTTCGCCGAATTGGACGGCATCGGGACTGGTCTATGACGACACCAACGACGAGAACCTGCAGGTTCTCCGCCATCAGGGCATTGCTTCGTACTACTTCGAGAACTGGACGAAAATTACCGGGGTGTATACCGGTCGAGTAAATCTCGTTTCGGGCGCTTCGCTTGAAGTCTTCGGCGGAACCGACAAGTTGACATCGTCGGGCGTCGGCACCAATACCATCTGGACGATAACGGACGGCAATCTGCTGACGAACGATCTGCATCTGCACTTCCATGTGTACGACCAGGGCAGCGGCATCAGTCGGGGCACGACTACGGCCTCCACCAACATGAATATGAACGTGGACAATCTGACCACGAACAACGTCACTAATTTCGTACTGGCGACGAGCAGTGCGACCACGACCGATTCCTCGTCCACCAGCGTGTGGACGTTCGTGAGCTTCAGCACGACGATCGTTGGAAACATGTTCGGAACAAACGGCGTCACGGCCGATATTCCCGACGCGGATGCTGACTACCCCGGGGACATCCTGTGGACGAGCAATCAGCTCTTCGGATACATCGCGGTAATCGATGATGACACGAACACTCCGACGGCGTCAGGCTTCGTCATTTACGGTTCGGAAGGGCTTTCCACAGTGACCGTAGCGGAGCTGACTTCCGGCTCTGGGTGGGCGATCACAGGCCTTGTGCAGGATGTTGACAGCGGCGTTAACATCGATGGGGCATCCGTCGTACAGCCGACCAATTCTCCTTACTTCGTGCTTTACAGCCCGACAGGTACCGCGGTCCTGACAAACGTGTTCGATGCGGCGTTCACCGATGGACAGGCCGATGCATCAGCGGGCGCCGTCAGCAATGCATCGCTGGGTACTGTGTCCAGTCCGGCGACGGGTATCTGGACGGCTCGCGTTGTCGTGACCGACAACGACTTTGACCGAACCGGCGATCAGTTGACGATTACCAATGAGTACACGTTTGAGGTCATCAGCACGCCACAGTACATCACCGTAGATGCTTTCATCGACAAGCACATCATTCAGCGTGTCGGAACCAACGGCAGTCTGCAGCTTTCCGGAACATACACAGGCACGCCGACAGCCATCGAAGCGCGAATCGTCAGCACGAACGGCTCGGAAATCACAGCTTGGGCAACGGTGGATGCTTCACCGTCCGGTGAGACGTGGAGCGGAACGGTCAGCGGCATCCCCGAGGGCGGCTGGTACAGAGTGGAGACCCGTTACTCGAACGCGACAAGCGTCACGAACGACACATCCAACCGCTTCGGCGTGGGCATCCTGATCGCCTTCCTCGGTCAGAGCAATATAGCCAAGATGTTCTCAACGTCGAACAACACCGACGTTGCGAACCAGCACCTCTCTTACTTCGGGTATGACGACTACTCCGATAACCACCTTGGTGATGCGGTCATCTGGCGGGACATAACGGGCGCCGGGCACAACGGAAACGGCGGCATTCGGCTTGGAAATGACCTGCGCTCCGAATTGGGGATTCCTGTCGGATTGATGAACTTCTCGATCGGTTCCACGCGCATTACCCAGTGGACCAATGCAACATGGTACGGATGGACGCAGTTTGTGGGTGGAGTGGAGACGGTTGGCAGCGATTTCGAGATGGTGGTCTGGCATCAGGGAGCTGCCGATGCGCTCGCCGGGGTAACGAAGACCCAATACAAGTCGAATCTGGATGCGTTGTATTCGAACATCACGAACCTCGTCCCGAGCGCGCGTCAGACGAACCTGCCGTTCCTCTGCGCTATCCAGAACCGCGGCGACTACGGCGCAGGCTATGACGATGACTACAACGCCGTACGTGGAGCCCAGTTGGAGTGGCCGACTGAAGCTCCGAACGCGAGCATGAAGTTCCGTGCCGGTAATTCGATCGACATGATTCACGGCGGATGGCTTGGCGACGGCTGGGGTCACTGGCAACCGACCAGTTACGCGCTCATGGCGGATCGCTACGCGCAATCAGCTCTCCACGCTCTTGGTGAACCGGGATACACGTATGGCGGCGGTGGCGGGGTGATGACGACCGGTGTTCTGTATGACAACAAGATCATCCTGAGTTTCCAGCAGGATGGAGGCACGAAGCTGACCGTGACCAACTCGTCCGTCAACATCGCCGGATTCGAAGTCTCTACGAACAACTTCGTTTCGACGCTGGGTATCGCGACGGCAGAACTCTATAACGCCGATACCCAGGTTCGGTTGGTCTTCTCCAACGACTTGTCGGGCAATGTTGAGGTCCGTTACCTGTACGGGATGAATCCGTTCGGAGGTACGAGCGCGACGAATCCCGCGAATATTCTGTATGACGACGCGGCATATTCAGGCGGCCGCACGGGCCTCCCGATCAACGGAACGGTGGATGATCTGGCCGTTTACGGCACATCGACGTACTACCGCATCCGTTTCGACTTCGGTGATGCCACATTCGCTACGGCCGACAACTGGAACAATGTCACGAATTCGACTCAGGGCACGACTATCATAGATGCCATTGCCACGAACGGCGAGGCAACGCGGGTTGATCTGGAAATCACCGATGATTTCTCGACCATAAACACCGGCGGCACGACGAGTCCGGACGCCGGACTGGGTTATCCCAGTTCCGCGACACGGGACAGCCTGTGGGGCAACACGAATCTCTTTGCCGGCGAGCTGGAAACCAATGCCCAGCTGACGATCTCCGGCCTTGATACTTCCGGAGAATACCGCTTCACGTTCTTTGCCTCCCGCGTAACCGGAGGCGGTGACAACCGTGAGACGGCGTACCTTGTTAGCGGAGCAGCCGGGAGCACGAACACGGTCTACCTGGACCCCGTCGACAACACGAGCCAGAAGGTTACGACGATCGGCATTACTCCCGATGGAAGCGGCCAGGTAGTAATCAACATCCGCCGCGGACCGAACAACACGAATCCGGACGGCTTCTACTACCTCGGTGTCATGGAGATCAGTCAGGAAGCGTATGTGGACAACCCCGCTTCCACCAGTGCGGCGGTCGACGGCGAGGAAGCCGTGGACCTATCCTGGACTCAGAACGGCAGCGGGGACAATGTGATGGTCGTACGCTCCACGGCCTCTTCGGCCGCGAAGCCGTCGAACGGCACAGCGTATACCGCGGGCGACGCCATCGGGTCCGGCGTGGTCGCGTACAACGGGTCTTCTACGACCCATAAGGACACGGAGCTTGCGCAAAGCACCGGGTACTACTACTTCTTCTACAGTGTAGACGGTTCGGACAACTACTCGGACGGTCTCACGAACAGCGTTACGACCGACACGTTCGGACAGGAAATCTACGACTCCTTCTCCTACACCAACGGCGTCCTCGCAGACGGCAAGTCCGGCGGCACAGGTTGGACGAACGCCTGGAACGGCGGCACGCTTCTGGGTGCGGGCGAGTGGGTCATGACCAATGGCGTGCCTGGTTTTGAGAACGACTTCAGCGGGTATCCGACGAACCACGGTCACATCACGACGATGACGTCAGATGGAAACGGGGGCAAAGGAACCAACGACCGGCATTTCGTGTCTGTCACTAACGGCACCATTTTCTTCGGCGGCATCGTGAGTTATCAGTACTGGGGCGTGCA
Organism: Verrucomicrobiota bacterium; assembly: GCA_018814445.1. Classification (GTDB taxonomy): domain Bacteria; phylum Verrucomicrobiota; class Kiritimatiellia; order JAHIZV01; family JAHIZV01; genus JAHIZV01. The sequence goes on from JAHIZV010000164.1 coordinate 19,879, forward strand.
GAAGTGGGCGGGTATCGAGCTCATGGACGGCAGTACGGCGCGGATGTTCATCGGTAAGTACTACAGCCTCACCACGACAAACACGTTCGGCATTCAAGGCGACGGCGGAGCATGGACGGCCACCTCTTCCTACGATGTTAACCCGCGGGAGGGTACTGGCGGAAACACGGGCAATGTATATCTGGTCATTGGTAAATATAACTTCGATGAGCAACGGGCAGAGGCAAATGCGTATTACCGCACCGTGAGTACCCCAAAGAGCGAGCCGACTACCTGGAGTAGTGACTACACGCTGTCGTCGCCCTTCACAAAGTTCGACGGGTTGCGTCTCCGAGCGGGCGCCGCGAGCGGCAGTGTCGGCCACACGTTCTTTGATGAGGTCCGCGTGGCGCGCACATGGGGTGACCTGCTTGAACTTGATCCTCCGAAAGTGACAAACTTCAGTATCAACGCCGGCGATACGGTCTACGACAGCCAGATCAACAGCGGTTCGTTCACGGTACGCATGAGTTTTGCCAGCGCGAAGGGCGTTGAGACAGTCAGCACGAGCGGGGACTTCTTCAAGCCCAACTTCGACATCTTTAACTCCATCGGCACTCAGGTTCTTACCGATGAGGTCTTTGACGTCTTCAGTCATACCAGTCCCACGGCGGTCGACGCCACGGACAGCAACTCCGTCGGCGTCGGCGTGTCCTCTGTTACATTGGGCGTCTATACATCACGCTGGAGCGCAATCAACTCGAACGAATGTCCGGAGCTGGAGTCCATCTACAACACCAACTTCGTGAAGCTTACCTTCACTGTTGTCGATGACGACACGACGGCGCCGAGTAACTTCAACTTCAATGTGGACGGGCAGACCTATACGAATACAGATCTGGCAAGCGGACTGGAAATCACCGGTCAGGTGCAGGACGCGCAGAGCGGTGTGTTTGCTGGATCGAGTAATACGTACTCTCTGACGAGAGGTGGCGCCGTTGTCTCTTCAGGATCTTTTTCAACGGCTCCAAGTGTTAACGGATACGCGAAAAGTGCGGCCGAGGCGCTGGCAGTGACTATTCCCGCAAGCGTCATCACAAATGCCGGCAGCTACGTGCTGTACGTCACCAACATCAACTACGATGTGGACCGTACTGACGATCACCAGTCTGGAACAAGCAGCTATGCTTTCACGGTTGTTGAACCTTCGGTGGCGCCGGGTCTTGATGTGACTCCTGCAACGTTCACGATCGAAACGATGGTCGGTACGGATCCTTCCGACTTCACGTTTACGGTCACGAATACCGGAATCGGTACTTTGTTCTTCACGAATTACATCACATACGGAAACGGTTCGGGGTGGCTGGATGTTGCTCCCGCCGATGGGACCGTTGCGGAGGCCGGTGGTCAGATCTGCACGGGATCCGTCACCGTGGCCGGCATGTCGGCGGGCATCTATACGGCGACGAATCGCGTGGACGGTAATCAGACCAACAGCGCGACAAACGTAGTGATTACGCTGACGTTGACGAATATCCCGAATCCAACCGTCTTCACCGCAACAGCGGACGGGAAGGAGTTCGTTGACCTGGCCTGGACAAAGGCGGGCAGTCTCGACGTATTGCTTCTTTACCGCGAGGTCTCGGCTCCTTCAGCGTCTCCCACAAACGGTGACGCCTATGCCATAGGCGATCCGCTTGGCGGCGGCACGGTCGTTTACAAAGGTTCCGCCTCGTCCTTTGAGCATGTCGTCAGTACGAACAAGACGCACTACTACATCGTCTATTCGATGAATAACGACCACTACTCCGCCGGCTCGTCGGACAACGATTCGACGACGTCATATCAATCGTATGAGATCGTGGATTCAATGTCGTACACCAACGGCGTGGGTATAGACGGTCTGAGCGGCGGACACGGATGGACGAACGACTGGGCTCTCAATGGCGGCACGATGGCGATGGTCAGCAGCGGGCTGGCCGGAGCCGTGAACTATCCGGTCGCACATGGAAATGCGCTGCAGCTTGACCCGGACAACGGAAACGCCAGCGCATGGCGAGAGTTTGACAGGCACACTACCGGCGCCATCTACATGAGTTATGTGCTCAATGCGACGAATCTGGGTTCCGGGCGCTATGCCGTAATTGATGTCTACGATAAGGCGACGAAGGTTGCCGCGTTCGGCGTCATCGGCGGCGCCACCGCGGTTGGAATCGAGCAGCCGAGTGTCGCGTCACGGACAACGACAAATGAGGTCAACTACAAAGGTGACGTTACCATTATCGGTAAGTACGACTTCACGTCTGATAAGTTCTTTGTCTCAGCCTTCTATACCAACAGCGTGATTCCGACCGTCGAACCGTCTGACGCCGGTTGGAACACGAATCTTACATGGTCGGGCGAAATCACGGGCATCAATAAGATGATGCTGACGGTGGGCACCTGGACCAGTACAGACCCGGGCTTTCTTCTTATCGATGAGTTCCGGGTAGCGACCAATTACTACCAGTTGCTCAATATGTCGCTTCCTTCAGACCCGCCCACTGGTCGATCCGCGACGGCAGATGGAGAGCAGGCCGTTGATCTGTCATGGGAGCAGAACGGCGACAACGATAATGTTATGATCGTCCGGTCCACGTCCTCAACCGCCACCGCGCCGACAAACGGTGATACGTATGCGGTGGGCGCATCCCTGGGTTCTGGTTCGGTCGTGTTCAACGGTTCCTCTCTCTACTTCAAGGATGTGGAGTTGACGGAGACGACGCCGTACTACTACTTCTTCTACAGCGTCGGGTCTGCGACCAATTACTCGATCGTGGTGACGAATACCGCGACGACGGATACCTTCGAGCCGACCGAGATTTACGAGTCCTTCTCCTACGATGTGGACGAGAATCTGAGCCTGAAAGACGGCGGCAACGGATGGACGCAGCACTGGGTTTCTGCGGGCGGTGCGATCACGAACTGGGAAGAAAGCCTGGTAACACCGACGGGATATCCGACCAATCACGGTCATATGGTGAAATGGACTTCCCCGGGTTCCGACAGTTCGGTCGTGTACAACCGATTCTTCGAGCCGGTAAACAGCGGCAAGCTGTTCGTCAGTTACGTGCTCAGCACGGAGACGAACACGGGTAACCGCTACGCGGGCCTGCGCTGGATGAGCAACAATACAATCAGGATGTTCACCGGCCTGCGGGGTGGTCAGGCGGTTGCCGGCGCCGAACAGGCTGATGTTGCCGTTTCCGGAAATACCGCGACAGTAATCCCGTCCCACGGCAACGACAACATCCACAGTAATGCCGTCCTGATCATCACGATGTTTGACTTCTCCGACGAGACGTTCCACGTCAATGCGTATACGTCGCTGACGGAGGCCGTTGAATCGTTTGAGCCGACGACATGGGATCTGGAACTTTCTCTGACGGCTGATTACGTGCAGAGCATCAACGGTATTCAGTTGGCCGCCGGCGGATACGGCGGTACGGACGCCCCGGACACCTACTGGGACGAGATTCGAGTGGCCACGAACCGGTACAATCTGTTGGACACGGAATCACTGCCGAGTCCACCGACCGGAACGAGTGCTGCTTCTGACGGCGAACAGGCCGTTGACCTGTCGTGGACGCAGAATGGATCAGGTCACGACGTGCTGGTGGTTCGGTCGACCGGATCTTCACCCACTGCGTCCCCGACGAACACCGACACTTACGCGGTCGGCGCTTCTCTCGGGGCCGGTACAGTTATTTTCAATGGTTCAGATACGTCTTTCAAGGACGTGGAGTTAGCCGAGAACACCACGTACTACTACTTCTTCTACAGTGTGAACGGGACGGCGTACTACTCGCAGGCCGTGACAAACAACGCGACGACCGAGGCATTTGACTCAGGCGAAATCTACGAGTCTTTCTCCTATGATCTGGGCGCCGACCTGAACACCAAAAACGCGGGCAATGGATTCGAAAGCGCGTGGAGCACGAGTGCCGGCACCTTCACAAACTGCGTCAGCCCGTTCTCCGACGTAAGCGGGTATCCTCAGGTACACGGACATGCGATCGCCAGTACCGGCAGCGGCGACGACGATATGTATCTGAGGAGTATCTTCTCCACGAACGAGGGCACCGTCTACGTCGGCTTTATGATGAAGTATGGATCGGACGACTGGAGCGGACTCAGCTTCCAGAACAGCGGAACCGAAGAGCTGTTCATCGGAGAACGCGGCGCGGAGCAGAACATGTTCGGCATCCAGGTTGCGGGTGGGGGCAGCAGCGATGCACTCGGCAGTGATTCGATGGTCATCGGCACGGAGTACACGGTCATCGCGAAGATCGATTTCGATGCGGGTACGCCCACGTTTGAGGCTTCCATATATACAAACGATACTGAATCCGTACCTCTTACCGAGCCCGGGACGTGGGATATCAGCACCACATTTACCGCCGGACAGGTTCCGAACATCAACCAGATTCGCATTGCGGCGGGAACGACCTCGGCGACGTGGTTCGATGAAATCCGTCTCGCAACCACGTATGAAGGCTTGCTTGCCCAGTCCGCTCCGGTCGCGACGAACTACAGCGTCAACGGGGGAAGCGACGTAACAGATGCCGCGATCACCGGCGGAACCTACAGTGTCGTGATCGATCTCTTTGACGGAGACGGCATGGCGACGAACGCGACGTTTCCGAGCTTCGACATCAAGAACGCTGCGGGGACGAAGATCGTCACGAACGAGTTCTTCCTCCACAACATCTTCGGCGCAACATCGCTGAAGTCGTCCAACTCAGTTCTGACAAGCACCGTCGCCAGCGCCGGTGTTGATCTCGGCGACTATACTCTCCTCTTCAGCGCGATCGATTCGAACGGCGTGACGGCGACGGATGTCGGGACGCTGTCCAACGGAACGGCCATGACCTTCACGGTGATTGACGACGACACGACATCGCCTCAGGTTGTTCATTTCGATATTTCGGGCGGAACTTCCGTCACTGCCACGAACCTGCAGGCGGGCGATATCGCGATCATCGGATTCAATTCCGACGGCAATGACGACTTCGCGTTTGTAACGTTCGCGAATCTGCCCGCAGCGACGGACATCTATTTCACCGACCTCGGCTGGTTCAGCGGTAACTTCGTGACGGCGAACGAGGGAGCCATTAAGTACACGACACCGGCCGGTGGACTGCCCGCCGGTACGGTGGTCGTCATTTCTGATCCGGGGGGGACACCCAGTGCCGATACAGGCACGATCACGACCCCTGATGCGGGCTTTAACGTGTCGGGAACCGGCGATCAGATTCTGTCGTACCAGATCGCAGGCGGTGCGACGACGTTCCTCTTTGCGGTCAACCAGGACTCCACAGACTGGGTCTCGGGTGACGCTTCCGACAAGTCTGAAGTACCGGCGGGACTGACCGACGGCATCGATGCGATACACGCCGCCAAGAATCTCGGGGCGGCCGCGAATATCGACAATGGCGAGTACATAGGCATGCGCACCGGCACGATCCAGCAGTTGAAGTCCGCCATAACCAACAGCGCAAACTGGCACTTCGACGAGGACACCGCTTACACGCTCTCATCCGGTGATTTCAGTGTCAGCGGCGGAAAACTGCTCAAACGCGTTGCGGACGGCACGATCACCAACGGCGGATGGTCGTTTACCGGCCTGGTGCAGGATGTCACGAGCGGCATCGATGCGGACGGTTCACCGGGCAGTGATCCGTTCCCGCCGCACTACGACCTTCTGGTCAGTGACGGCGGCGCGCCGGCCGCATGGGACAATCTGACCTTCGATTCTACTCCGTCCGACGGCGGCGCGAAGAGTTCCGCGGAAGCTCTGGCAGACAGCAGCGTGCCGGGTATAGCCGCGACGGATGTGGAAATCGGGACATACACTGCCAAGGTCTATGTCGCTGACAATGATCATGACCGGACCGGGGACCGGCTGAGTACGACGGCAAGCTGGACGTTCGACATCTACGACGATGACACGAACAGCCCGACGACTTCCGGCTTTGTAGTGCAGGGCACCGAAGGTATTTCGACCGTAACAGTCAGCGAGCTGACCTCCGCGGCAGGATGGTCTGTCACGGGCCTTGTGAACGACGCGGACAGCGGCGTCAACGTTGCCGGCGCATTGATGGTCCAGCCGACCAATTCCCCATACTTCATCCTGCTGGACCCGAACGGCAGCGAGAAGCTCACCAATGTCTTCGACGCGTCATTCGCTGACGGCGGAACCGGAGGAGTGAGCAATGACACGTTGAGCGCCATATCGAGTCCTGCGACCGGAACATGGACCGTCAGGGTGGTGGTTACCGATAACGATTTCGACCGTGCCGACGATCAGCTCACTTCTACGAGCGAGTACACGTTTGTCGTCATCACAGGGCCGCCGGGTAATCCCAGCGGCATATCCCTTTCCGCAGACGGTGAGCAAGCCGCTGATCTGAGCTGGACGCGCAATGCCAACAACGACGACGTGATGGTCGTTCGTTCAACCGATGCTGTCGGAATCGCTCCGACTAATGGAGATGCCTACACCGTCGGTGATCCGCTCGGCGCAAACGGCATGGTCATCTTCAATGGTTCCAGCACCGCCTTCAAAGATGTGGAGTTAACGGAAAGCACGCTTTATTACTACTTCTTCTACAGCGTCGACGGATCTGTGAACTACTCTCATGGCCTGACCAACAACGTGACGACGGAGACGTTCGGCGCCGACGAGTGGTATGAATCCTTCTCTTATGATCTGGGAGATGATCTGGACGGGAAGAACCTGGGCAATGGATTCACCAACGAATGGAGTGCGAGTGCCGCGGCAACGTGGATCTCCGTCGGCACCAACTTCTCGTCCGTGAGCGGATATTCCAGTGAGCATGGCCATGCGGTTTCCGTGACACCTCCGGATGTGACTACCCGGACCGCGACTCGCGGTATCGAAGCTGTGAACTGCGGTAAGCTCTACATCAGCTATATGGTTCGCTATCAGTATCCAGAGTCCGCTGAGAACCGCAAGTTTGTCGGCGCCAGTTTCATGGACGGCAGTACGGAAGAGCTGTTCTTCGGTGAAGTCACCAATCTCAATCAGGCTGTCGGCGTTGACCTGTTCGGCGATGGATCCGAATCTGACGCCGGTGCTGGAACGATGGGCGAAGCGCAGAACTACGTTGTGATAGGCGCTTACGACTTCGACTCGAAGCAGGCGAAAGTATTGATCTATACGAATGCTGCGACGATTCCGCAGACCGAACCTTCGACGTGGAGCGCGACGACGACGATGTCGACGGGTCCGACCGAGATCAATGGAATCCAGCTTTCCGCCGGCGCGAAGGTCGCCGGCAATCCGGGTGAATGTCTCTTCGATGAGGTCAGAGTCGCGCGTACATGGGGCGATGTGCTTGAGCAGGCGCCGCCACGGCTGACTAATTACGTTGTCGATGTCGACAATCTTGTTTCCGACGGCCAGATGACCGGCGGCGTCTATGTTATCAGCGTGGACATGTACAGCACCGAAGGTATTGACTCCGATGGCACGCCGTTCACGCCGAACTTCGACATACTGAATGCCAACGGGCAGGTTCTGACAGACGAGGACTTCGACACCTTCAACTACCGGAACTCCACCTCGGTATCGGCGACCAGCACATCGCACATTGTCGGCTATGCGAACAACGTCCTCGGGGTACACACCGTGCAGGTCAGCGCAGCGGCATCCAACGGCGCGCAGACCATTGATCAGAACCTGCAGATTGACGACTGCACGAAGCTCGAGTTCACTGTCTATGACGACGATACGAACAACCCGACGTTCTACGGCTTCCACTATCCTGATGCCGCAGAGACCGTAAACGGAAAAAGCTGCCTGGAACCGGGAGACATCGCGATTATCGGTTTCAACTACGACAATCCGGACGACTTCACGTTCGTAACACTGGTGGATATCGCGGCGGGTTCGGAGATCAAGTTTACGGATGACGGTTGGCAGAAGAGTCACAGTTTCGTGGGTGGCGAGGGTGTTGTGACATGGACGAATGCCGCGCTGGTGTCGGCAGGCACAAAGGTGACAATAACAAACGCCAACAGCACAGATATTACCGCGGATGTTGGCACGGCAGAGCGGACATCAGGCAGTTTTGCTCTCGCGTCTGATGGTGACGGCATACTCGCCTACCAAGGCCCGGAAGCAGCGCCCGTATTCATCTACGCCCTGAACAGCGAAGGCAATGGATGGCAGAACGATGCAACCGATGCGAACTCCTCCGCTCTTCCGCTGGGGCTGAAGGACGGCTCGACGGCGATAGCGGTGAGTGAAAGCGACAACAGTGTCTACAACATGAGTACGGTAACCGCGACGCGTTCCGAGCTACTGGTCGCAATCGGCAACCCGAACAACTGGAGCGGAAGCGATGTAACCCGCCAGACCGTGCCTCCGGCAGGGAGCTTTTCGGTAACGGGCGGGGGGCAGGCCTACGCGATGACGGACGCGCAGATGAAGGATGGCGGCTGGTCGTTCACTGGATTGATCTACGATGCCCAGAGCGGCGTCAACGCGGATGGAAGTCCGGGTGACGCGTATCCGACATATCCGCCGCACTATGACATCAATGTGAGCGATGGCGGTGCTCCGGCGGCATGGGACCATGTCGCGTTTGACATCACCCCGTCTGACGGCGAGGGCACAACGGCCGTTGAGTTGTCCGCCACGAATGTGGCTGCGCTCGGTGCCGGCGATATAGAACTCGGCACATACACGGTCACGGTTTACGCGGTCGACAACGATACGGACCGTGCTTCTGACGCCCTGACTTTGCAGGGCTACTCCCGGTTCTGCGTGGTTGACGACGACACCAATAACCCAAGTATTTCGGCGATCAAGATCTGGGGCAGCGAGGGCATGTGGACCGTTACTGTGGCTGAACTCAGCGGCGCTTCCGGATGGGCCATCACCGGTTTGGTCACGGACGCCGACAGTGGTATCAACGTCAACGGAACGTCATACGCTCAGCCGGACAATTCGCCGTATTTCGTGCTGTTGGATTCCAGCGGTGCGCCAAAACTCACGAACGTGTTTGATGCCGCCTTCGCGGATGGCGGCACGGGACCAGTCAGCAATGGAACGCTCGCGGCGATCACTTCGCTTTCGACCGGAACGTGGACTGCGCGAGTTGTCGTGACGGACGCCGATGATGACCGGACGGATGACCAACTGACCGTCACCAGTGAATACGCATTTGTAGTCGTGTCGACCGCGGTTGATAACCCCGGCGGGATCACCGTGTCGCCGGACGGCGAACAGGCGATGGACCTTTCCTGGAGCCTGAATGGTTCAGGGGATAACGTGCTCGTTCTCAGGTCCACTTCTTCGACAGCGGGTGCGTTCCCGACGAACAGTGACACGTACGCGGTTGGCGATCTGATCGGAAACGGAGAGGTGGTTTACACGGGCACGGGGACGGCCTACAAGGATGTGGAACTCGGATCCAACACGGCGTACTACTACTTCTTCTACAGCAGAAACGCGACGACCGAGTATTCGACAGGTTTGACGAATAACAATACGACCGACAACACATTCAAGTACTACGAGATCTACGAATCGTTCTCCTACACGAATGCCGTCGGAATTGATGGAAAGAGCGGCGGAGTTGGATGGAGCGGCGCCTGGGCCGGCGGTGATGGCAGTATTTCCAACGCCAGCATGGCGGCGCCGCCGAACTATCCCGAGACGCACGGTCATCAACTCGTATTCACGGATCCGGGCGTGAACCTCGGCAAGTCGCATCGGCGTGACTTCGATGCGATCGAGTGTGGATCGCTGTTCATTTCCTACATCGTAAGTCCCGAGAAGTCCGGCGCTTCTCAGTGGACCGGTATCGACCTGTTAAGCAATGGAACGGCCAGGTTTTTCATCGGCGCCCGGGGCAGCAGCGACAAGCTGGGTGTCGAGATTTCGAGCGGCGCCACATGGGATGATGGCAGCTACTCCATCACAGGATGGAACGCGGACACAGGCAATGTGCATGCGGTCATCCTGAAGTACGACTTCGACACCCGTAAACTGCAGGCTAACGCCTACTGGGCCAACGGCACGACACCTGTGCCGACGAATGAGCCCGGAACCTGGGACGCCGAAATCACCGTGCCGGCGGGATGGGCAACGTCGCTGGACGGGATGACGCTGAAGATCGGCGGTCACAGTGGCGACACGGCTGGAACGACGTTCTTTGATGAGATTCGTGTCGGCAGAACCTGGAGCGAGATGTTGGCGGAGAGCTCGCCGCGATTGACCAACTATGCAGTAAACAGCGGCACGGACGTGACCGATGCAGAAATGACCGGCGGCGTCTACAGCGTGAGCGTGGACCTGTACTCGGACGAAGGCGTTCTCGATGGCCTCAGTGTTACAAACTTCAGCTTTGAGTTGCCTGATAGCCCGGTGGGCGATCCGGATCCTGACGCTTGGCAGAGTCTTACTTCAGGACCGGATACAGCAGGCGTAGTCGAATCCGGATATGCTCGGACGGGCGACCAGGTGCTCCAGTTCTACGTGCCGTCCGGGGCGACGGACGTAGGCGATTACCAGGAGTATTACCACAGTTTCACGATGGACCTGACGCCGGAGGACGAAGTCTATTTCAACGCGTATCTGCGGATGCGTCCCGACAACCCGATGCCGACGGGCACGACCGCGAAGATCGGTATTGAGTTCCGGGGCAACGGTTCAGAATCGAACCGCGTGGAAACATGGGTGACGAGCGAGGACCTCGAGTCGAATCGATGGACCGGCGTCAGCGTGAACGGAAAACCGATCGGCAACATCGATGAGATTCGTTGTACGATTATCATGTCCAAGGACAACAATGCGCCCTCGGACGGCTACTTCTGGGTTGACGATGCGTCGGCAGGATTCCACATCTCTCCGAACTTCGACATCGTGAATCCGTCGGGCGTTTCCGCCGTTACCAACGAGTATTTTGACACCGTGACATACAACGGCGACAACTAGATAACGGCGACGGACACAAATCACCCGGCTTACTCCGGATATGTCGCGTTGGGCGTGCATACGGTTCAGGTGAGCGCGGCTTCGTCGAACCATGCGTGGATCATCAACGAAGACCAGCAGATCGGTGACTGCACGCGCCTGACCTTCAATGTCGTTGATGACGATTCGTCCGCTCCGGTGTTGAGCGGGTTCTCGATCGACGGCGACACGTTCACGAACGGCGCCAGCATGAGTTCAGGTATCGACGTGACAGGTCTGGTCCAGGATGCAGGCAGCGGCATAGCGATAACCGGCGTCGTGCCGTACGTGAACGTCTGGAATCCCTACGGAGTCAAGATCCGTACCAACGAACAGTTTGCGACACGCCCGTCGAACAACGGAGATGCCAGGATCAGTGCTGAAGCCCTTTCATACAACCTGCCGTCGAATCTGTTCGGCGTGGTCGGTGTGTATACAGTATGCGTATCGGCCGTAGACTATGACGTTGACCGGCCCGGCGATCAGGAGTGGGTCACGGACTGCTACACCTTCTCGATCGTCAGTACGCAATACTCCCCGAATGTTTACATAATGGACGGCAATGACACCGATTGGAACGGTGTCGCGCCCAGCATTTACGAGTCATCCACCATCAGCTCCAACGAGTTCATCTGGCGAGACCGTCTGCATGAAATGCGGACGGATGTCGAGGTCAACTCAAACGAGAATGATCTTGCCGAATTCCGCGTCGCCGCTGACTCGACGAACATCTACTTCCTCGTCCGGATGCATAACATCAACAACTTCGCGCATCCGTCGGTCGCCATAGGTGTGGATTCCGACCAGCATCCGACAGATACCAGCACGAACCAGATTGGCGATCAGACGGGCATATACATGGGTGACGGCTATTTCACGAACGGCAACGCCAGGATGCACTATCCGGATCGCCTGATCATAGTTCATAACATCGACGCTGTGGGCCAGCGGATCGAACTGCTCGCCGACGACAGCACGCTCTGGTATGCGCCAACCTCCGGCAACGGGAATACCGGAACAGCCTGGAGCACCTCAGGAGACTTCATGGAATTCCGCATTCCGCGGAGCGACCTCTTGCTCGACAACGCCAGCACGGCGCGGTTTACGGTGGCCAGTGTTCAGAACGCTCAGATCTGGGCTAACAATGGCGACTCCTCCTCGAACTATCCGGGCTGCGATGCCATCGACACGTTGTCGATTTATCAATACGAAGTGAATGCTTCAAATTACGCGATCAATGCGTGGGACCAGGAAATCAGCGACAACGACGTCGACTTCTGGTTCGATGTGAAACTCGCGTCCAACGGCTTCATCTACAACAGTCTGCCGTCTACGCCGACCAATCGCTGGCCGACGAATAACGTTGTCATGGAACCGCACCGTCCGGGATTCACCTGGGGCGCCTCAACCGACGCCGATGACGAGGTAACCGGCTATATGCTGGAGGTCAGCACGAACGCGGACTTCAACGGTGACAACGGCACCGTGCTGTACAGGATCAATACCAAGCATACGAAGACCGGGTATCGACTGCCGGCGGACCTCACGGAGACCCAGTACTACTGGCGCGTCTACTCCCGCGACCGGAGCGGCATGCTCTCAACGCCGTCGGCAACATACAAGTTCCAGTTCGACGCGAGCCTGACGGACGACGACGACGCCGGTCCCGTGCCAAAGTTGATATACATCGGCACCAACTACCAGGTTGGCGTCAGTGCCGTGAAGACGAACATCTACGACGGTGACCTGGCCGACACCAATAATCCGGTTGACATCGCGGTCTGCTGGACGGATGCCAGCGGCGTCTTCATGACGAACCATTCGCCCTACGACAGTGATAACGTCGTATCCACTATTGGCCGCGTGAATCCGAACTGGGATCCGATCAGCGTAGGCGCGGCGACGAACGAGTTCGGATACGACGCGCCATTCACCGTGTTCGTCGGAGCTAATGGTGCCGGCGGCGTGACGACGGTTCAGTACAACGCTTTCAACATCACCAATATCGACCTGAGTCTCGAGTACTACGTAACAGTCAGTGGTGAGGACGAGGATAATGATCTGTCCCAGTATCCAGACCCGAACGGGGATGGAGATGATGTTCCGATCGACCGCGCCGTCACGACAAACTACGCGCTCCGTTTCGTGATCGTGGACGACGATACCACCGTGCCGACGCTTGATGATCACTACTACCTGGGCGATGCATCGCCGATGGTTGTAAGCACAAACGGTGTCCGAGTCCCGAACTCAGGATCCGGCTCGAACCGCGTCTGGACCGTGACGGACGGCGCTTTGGCGACTGCTTCGGGGGCCAACCCCTTCAGGATCACGTTCGGCGCGCACGATGCGCTCAGCGGCCTGTCGCGCGGGACCAATGGATCGTTGGACGAAATCATGAGCGTGACCATCGGCACCGATCCCGCGACGAACTGGACCGGTGGATGGACCAGCGAGAACCGGTCCGACACCAATACGCTCCTTCTCTATCATTTCAATGAAGGTTCAGGAACCGATGTTGCGGACAGTTCGATGTACGGGTTTGACACGACCCTTCCGAGCGATTTCTTTGCCGATGAGACCTCGAACAGCTGGCTGAACACCGGCGTAGGAACATATCTGCGAGGCGACAGCGGTTCGCCGGGGGACTACGTCAACAACGTCACGATCACCAATGTCGACTTCGACAAAGGACTGTCTTTCAGCTTCTGGTACCGTGTGCGTGACGAGGTCGGGAGTCCTTCAGCGGGGACACTCATCCGCGCCCGGAACCTGCCTTTTGACCTGTACATAAATACGGATATATTCGGAACCGGCGCGAACGGGCGTCTGAGGATGTTCGCAGGCAGCGTTCAGTCTTCTTTCGCTAACTTCGGCGCGGACCACACGTGGGCGCATGTGGGCGCCGTTTATGATCCGCTCGATGGGGACGCTTCAAACGGCGGCGAATGGACGTTCTACTTCAACAACACGGCCGTGAGCAACTGGGCCGACGCCAACAACTACAGCTCTCTCTCGCAATTCAATTGCCGGTTGATGAGCGACATATTCTCCACCAGCGGAACCTCCGCCGACTATGACGAATTCCTGATTCAGAATATGGTGATAACGAACTTCTCGACAGCCAACGGCGCCGTTCCTGTCATAACTAACAATGTGGCTAACTTCTATGCCCCCGAGAGCAGCACAGACTTCGGTACGAGGACGACCGGTTCAACGAATGTATGGCGTTGGACGAGTCCGTTCGACAGCGAAACCATCGCGACCCTCATCTGGGCTCATTCAAACAAGGTGTGGGTCACTCTCCCTGATCTTGACAACGACCGTCCGAACGACCGGCTTGTGGAATATAATCTCCTGGCAGGCAAGCTGGACGTGATCGACGATGATGAGAACATCCCGGACTTGAGGTACTTCCGTTTTGACGGCAGCGGCACGAACGTATACGACGCCCAGCTTACGAACGGGTTGTCGATTACCGGTGTTGTGCAGGACGTCGGCAGTGGTATCTATGGAACAAGCGACGCGAGTAACCGGCCGATCTACACACTATCCAGTCCGGGTAAGACGCTCTTCACGAATGTCGCGATGGACGATAAGACGCTGAATAACGGCGACGCGTATCTCTCGGCGGGATCTCTTGGTGAGGATGCGGGCAGCGTAACGATTAGTTACTCAAACCGTGTTCTGGGTGTTTGGACGACGATTGTCACGGTTGCTGACTATGATCACGACGGGTGGATTGGCGACACGCTGACGACGACGTCGAACTTCACATTCCAGGTGCTGGACGACGACCCGGTTCCGCCCGATGTTCTCGATGCACATCACCGCCTGGGAGGAGACGGCTCGTACATGATCGTCAGCACGAATGATGCGAGGGTTCCTTCTTCCGGCACCGGAACTAACCGCGCATGGGAAGTCCTGGACGGCACGCTCTATCATTTGTCCGCGACGCAAGAGTTCCGGATGAGCTTTGGTCTGCACGATTCGAGCGGCGTATCACGGGCGACGAGCGGAAACATCGGCGAGGTCATGAGTGTCACGATAGGCACGGATCCCAGAACGAACTGGGTCGGGTACTGGACGGGTGAGAACCGATATGACAGCAACACGCTGGCGCTCTACCACTTCAACGCGGGCAGCGGCACGAATGCGGTCGACTCCAGCTACCAGGGCATTGACGGCGCGTTGACCCGCGATTTCTTCACCAACGAGACCACTGGCGGCTGGCTGTTCGGCGGTGCAGGGGCCTATCTCAGCGCGTCATGGGATGCGACCCAGGGCGATTACATGCGTAGCGTGACGATTACAAACGTCGACTTCGACGACGGGCTGACTGTCAGCTTCTGGTATCGCGTGCGGGATGAAGTGGGCAGTCCCACGAACGCAACGATTCTCAGGTGCAGGAATCTGCCTCTCGACATGTACCTGAACACCGACATCTACGGCGCGGGCTTCAACGGCCGTCTCAGGATGTTCGCCGGCGGCGGATTC
The DNA here is from genome assembly GCA_018814445.1 of Verrucomicrobiota bacterium. GTDB lineage: Bacteria > Verrucomicrobiota > Kiritimatiellia > JAHIZV01 > JAHIZV01 > JAHIZV01. The sequence goes on from JAHIZV010000164.1 coordinate 35,381, forward strand.
TCGGGTCTGACGGACGTCGGGGCCGATCACGACTGGATTCACGTAGCCAGCGTCTACGATCCGGTGGACGGAGACTCGTCAAACGGCGGAACGTGGACCTTCTATCGCAACAACGTGGCCGTATCAAACTGGTCTGATGCCAATGACTACGGTTCACTGACGCAGTTTGATATGAGGTTTGGATCCGACCTTTTCTCCACTAACGGAAGCGCCGCCGACTACGATGAGTTGCTCGTCCAGAACGGCATAGTAACGAATTTCGCAGTGGCTTACGGAACGGTTCTTGCGGTAACCAACAACATAGCAAACTACTATGCGGCGGAGAGCAGCAGCGATGCGGAAACGCAAAATGAGGGTTCAACGAATGTCTGGCGATGGGTTACGCCGTTCGGCAATACGACCATCGACCGACTCGTCTGGGCTCGCACCAACTTCGTCTGGATTACCGTGCCGGATATGGATAACGATCGTCCAAACGACCGATCGGTCGCGTGGACATCGCTAGTTGGACGCCTCACGGTCATTGATGACGATACGAACCGTCCCAGTCTCACGGCATTCAGATTCGACGGCGCTACCTCGATTTATGATGCGGACTTGACGAATGGCCTGTCCATTACCGGACTGGTGCAGGATGCGGGGAGCGGCATCTTCGGCACCTCCGACGCTACCAACGGACCGACTTACTCTCTGTTCAGTCCGGAGAAGCAGCTCTTCACCAATGCGGCGATGAACGATCACGCGATCAGTGACTACGGCGCATATCTGACGGCAGAGCCCGTCGGGGAAGATGCCGCGAGCGTAGCCATCGCCTACAACGACCGCATGCTTGGCGTGTGGACTACGGAGGTCAGCGTTTTTGACCGGGACTATGACGGGTGGGCCGGTGATATACGGAGGGCTCTGTCCAACTTCACCTTCGATGTCAGTGACGACGATGCCGATGCTCCGGACGCCCTGGACCCGCATAACCGCCTGGGCGCATCGGAATACATGATTGTCAGCACAAATGGGGCTCTTGTCCCCTCTTCCGGCAGCGGAATCAGCGCCATATGGACGGTTACGGACGGAGAACTGGTCAGCTTGTCCGCCGCTGCACCGCTGGAGATCAGCTTTGGCGCTCATGACGTGTACAGCGGTATTTCACGCGACACCAACGGCGCTTTGACGGAAGTCATGAGCGTATCGGTGGGCAGCACTCTCGGAACCAACTTCAGTTCTATGTGGACGGAGCCCAATGCGCCGAATTCCAGTACGCTGGTCCTATATCACTTCGGCGAGGGATCGGGCACGAATATCACCGACAGCAGCGGAAAGGGATTCGACGCCACGATCAACAGCGACTTCTTCGCGACAGAGACGACGAACAGCTGGCTCAACAACGGAGGAGGAACCTATCTCTCAGGAACATCCGGCTCACCGGGCGACTACGTCAACAGCATTACCGTCACCAATGTGAATATGAACGATGGACTGTCGATCAGTTTCTGGTACAGGGTGAGAGATGAAGGAGGAAGCCCGAATTCACACTCCCTGTTCCGCTGCCGCAACCTGCCGCTCGATCTGTTTGTTAACACCGACACGTTCGGCTTGGGGAACAACGGGCGCCTGCGGATGACTGGCGGCGGCATACAGTCGTCTTTCAGTTACTACGGAACGAATCATATCTGGGCCCACGTCGCGGCGGTATATGATCCGCTCGACGGGGATGCTTCCAACGGCGGAGAAATGACGTTCTACTTCAATAACACGGTCGTGAGCAACTGGAGTGATGCGAACGACTACTCATCCATTCATCAATTTAGCTTCCGCCTTATGAGCGACATCTTCTCCACGGCCGGAGCGTCCGCCGACTACGACGAGTTGGTTATCTATAACGGTGTGCTCGACAATTTTGCGAACGCGCTCGGCGCGGATATCACTCCCATCATTACGAACAACATTCACAACTACTACGCGGCGTCCAGTAGCTCGGATGAGGAGACGAAGACAGCCGGGTCAACGAACCTGTGGCGGTGGGAAGAGCCGTTTGACGTCAACGTCATATCGAACCTGCTTGATGTGGGAACGAACACGGTCTGGATTACGGTCCCTGATCTCGATAACGACCGGCCGAACGACCGGGCGGTTGTCTCCAACCAGCAGGTGGGTCTGCTTCGCGTGATCGATGACGACGACGATCCGCCCATGCTTGCAATGAGCCTCAACGCGACGGCCACGATGCATCGGCTGTGGATCAACGAGGTGGACTACGACAATCCATCCTCGTCGCCGGAAACAAACGAATGGATTGAAATCGCCGGGGCCGCAGGCCTGTCGCTCGACAACTATGAGCTTGTGCTCATCAACCAGGCCGGCACGGAATATGCGGCGTACGACCTCGCAGACGCGGGGTACACGTTCTCCAACGAGGCCTATGGTTTCGGCTTCTTCGTTATAGGTGATGTGAATCCTGCGGAAGGATCGGCAGACTACACGCCTTCGGATTGGACGGGTGATGAGATTCAGCAAGGACCTACGGACTCTATTCAACTTCGCGTGAAGTCCGATTCCGCGAATGTGCACCTCGTCGACTATGCCGGGGACAATGCAACGACAACCGAAGATCAGGCAACGACGCTGACCGATAACTCCACGGATACCGACACGTCTCTCTACCTGGCCGGTACGGGTATCAACTTCTACAACTTCAGCTGGACGAACACAGGGCACTCGGCGACACCCGGTCATGCGAATGCAGGGCAGTATCTCTACGTGACGGTTACGGATGGAGATTTCTCGACGTCAGGCCTGACGCTGACGGGCCTGGTCGCCGATCTCAATAGCGGTATTGATTTCGATTCCCCGAGCAGCGGAACCGATCGGCCCCAATACAGCATCTACAATTCCGCGGGGTCGGCCCTGGTCTCCGGAGAGACTTTTGATGTCAGTCCTGCCACAGATGGCGACGCGAAGACGCCCGAAGTTCTGGCAGACTCCCTGTCCACCGCGATGGACAATATACCCGGCGTCTATACGGGCATTATCACGGCGGTCGATGTCGACACGGATCGAAGCAGTGACAGACTTGCGGCCACCTCTATTGTGTCGTTCGTGATTATCGACGATGACACCAATGCGCCACTCGCCGGATCTCAAGGCCTCACCGTATGGAAGGGAACGAATATCGTGTCCGACGTTTCCGGAGCCACGACGAACCGCATTTGGGTAGTCAGCGATGCAGATCTAACAGGCTTGGATCCGCTGAACCTGATCTTCAACATCTATGATGAAGACAGCGGGCTCGCACGCCATCCCGGGCCTGCTCCGATGAAGATGGCTGACACTTCGGGTAACTTCCGTCACGGCAGCTACTCGAATGGACCTAATCTCCGTATGGCCGGAGCGGCGGGCGGGACGGGCTACTCGGTCGAGTTCGACGGAGTCAGTCAACGAGGCTACGGGCCCGTGACTCTGACGAATGCCCTGAGCGGCGACATGACGGTAGCCCTGTGGATCAACCCGGATGAAGTTACGGGTCAGCAACGATTGTTCGATGTGGGCGGTAACACATATCGGCGCTTTGTCCTGACGAACAACAACCTGAAGTTTACGGCCAACGGTTACTCGAATTATATCGTCTCCGCTTCGATCTCGACTGGCGCATGGACACATGTAGCTGTGGTGTACTCGAATAGCAACGCGACGTTCTTCAAGAATGGATCGAGTCTCGGTACAGTCACGGGAGGTTCAGCCACGCTGACCTACGCTGTTGTTCTGACGAACTTCTTCGATGGACGGCTGGATGATATCCAGGCGTATGGACAGGCGCTGTCAGCTGCGGAGATCACTGCGCTCTACAGTTCTCCCGGGTCCACCAACAGCGGACTGGCCGCCCACTACCCGCTGGACGACTACGGGAACACGTATATGTCAGTGGAGAATTTCACGACCAACAACTCGACGAACTTCTCCTCGTCTCTGAGCAGTGTGGATACCACGATCAGCTCATCTACCAGCACCTGGTCATTCGCGGGGATTACCACGCAGATCGTGGATGCGCTGGTGTTCTCAACGAATCGCGTCGGTTTGACGGCGGTGGACTCGGATCAGGACCGGAGTTCTGACGCTGCGGCAGGAAATGAGAACACCCAATACGGCTACATTCATGTAATCGACGACGATACGAACGCGCCCGCGGTATCCGGGATCAAGTTGCTGGGAACGGGCACGGCCCTTAACGATGTCGGCACGATCGCTCACTTCGATTTTGACATCGGGGCGACATTCGACACGAACAAGGAGTCGTCGGCGCGTTCGTTATCGGTGAAGTCGATCCATCTCAGTTCCGGCGACCTCGAGATGCAGAATACCGATGGCGACTCCTACTACGCCAACGAAACCGGCGGTTGGGACGGAACGAAGTACTTCTTCTTCCGCGCCGTGGTTCAGTCGGACTACCAGATGGCCGTAACGAATATTTCATGGGAGCAACGCTCGACAGGCAGCGGTCCGACGGGCTGGATCGTGCGTGTTGTAAACTACAACGGGATTGGAACGACCAATCTGTGGGGGCAGGGCACCAACGCGCAGAATTCCACGCTGAGTGAGACCAATGCGGCGGGCAGTCTCTCCTCTCTGACCGGGACCAATGAATTCAGGATCTATCCGCTTTCATCGGCCGGCGGAGGATACGGGATTGACGACTGGCTCATTCAGGGGTCGCTGACACCACTGCCGGGCTCCGGCCTGCTCTCGGATGGCGATATGGCCGAAGGCACCATTTCACTGACCGGCCTCGTTCAGGATGCCTACAGCGGTGTGTACGGTACGAACAGCAGTGTGTTCGCGCCGAACTTTGACATCTTCAAACCGAGCGGCGCACAGTGGATCACCAACAAGGTCTTTGACAGCGGCCCGAGTTCAAACGGGGCCGCGCGCGGCACAAGCGCTGTTCTCGCGGACAGCCTCACGAGCATGGACACGAACAGCATCGAGGTCGGATCTGTCTATACAGGTTATGTGTATGTGACGGACTACGATCACGACCGCAGTCTGGACTACCTGATGTCGACGTCTTCCTTCACGTTCACGGTCATTGACGACGATACCAACTCTCCGCTTCGCGGCGATCCGATGAGAATGTTCCTCGAGGAGAAAGCCCCGACGGAATACGGATACAGTGGCTCGGTCACCAGTCCTGTCTTTACAGTCCAGGACAGTCAACTGCGCGCCCTTTCGGAGACGAACGCGCTTGAGATGCTGTTCTATGTCAGCGATTTCAGCGGATTGGTTCGCGGTAACTCGGATGCGTCCCGGCAGATGAACATATCGATTGCCGGCTGGCTGACTAACAACGTTGCCAACTACAATGCAGCCCGGAGCTCGATCAGCGCCGCAAGCGGGAACAACATCTCGAATTCCTGGACGTTCACGAACGCGTGGAGTTACGACCAGGTCAGTGACCTGTTCGGCTCTGTGGGAACCACGAACGAGATACGGATTGACCTGTTCGATTCCGACTTCGACCGCGCACACGATCAAATGACCAACATGAACGTCCTGTTCGGCAAGTTGGGCATAGGGGACGATGATACGGCGGCTCCGCGGATGAGAACGAACACGGCGACATTCGCCGATCGTCCGGCGCTTGAGGTCTATCTTGGTGGCGACACGAACATCACGGCATATTCCGGCCAGGGCAGCAATATATGGACTTACGCCACGGATGCGGCACGCGACGAGAACAGGTCCAACCAGGTGTATATCACCGACGATGGTTCGCTGACGAACACTGCCAGACCGATCCACTTCAAGTTCTGGGTGTGGGACAATCTGAGCGGGCTCGAGATTGGCGGAGCCGGCGCGGAGACCAACACAGCGCTTTCACTTGGAGCCGTGATACAGACCAACATGGCCCAGTACTCGTCGAGTCTCAGCGAGACGCAGAAGAACTCAATGAGACTTCCGGGTCTGTCCACTCAGTACTGGGAGTGGGCGGGCTTCACGCGGGCGAATGTCTGCGACTTCAAGAGCGCTGACGGTGGCAGTAACAGGATCGTTTTGCACGCGTTCGACGGCGACGTCGACAGAAGCGGCGACCATGCCAGCACGAACTATCAGCTCGGATGGTTCGTCGTGAACGATGACGACACCATCTCGCCGACCGGACTGAGTATGGAAGTCAAGAGCGGCGCCCAGATGACGGATCAGGACATCCGGAACGGAGGCTGGCAGCTGGACCTGTTCCTGTACGACGCTTCCGGTATCGAAACGCAGAATTCGGGCAACACCTATGCCCCCAACTTCTCGCTCATCAGTCCGAATAGCCAGACTGTTCAGACGGAAGCAGCGTTCAGTCACTTCAGTATTCTGACAGGAAGCAACCGCGCCCGCAGAGCGAGTACCTTCGGTATTGACTACACGAATGTGCTGACGGGTACATACCAGATCGTGTGGTCCGCACAGGACCGCGATGATGACTGCGACGGGGATCGGGGTTCGGTGACCAACAGCGCGATCTTCGCGCATTCGGCTAACTCGTTCCTCGTGATCGATGATGACACCGACAACCCGACCGCGCCGTCCAACGTGGTCGTGCAGGAATCCAACTGGACCAACGTGAACCTGTTCCACGTGTCGTGGGAGGGAGCCCAGGATTCGTCGGGGATATATCAGTACCGCCTGGACACAAACGCTGTCGAGCCGACCCTCATAGATGCCGGCGAGGCCTTGCCGTTCAGTGCCACCAACAGCGTTTCCATCATTATTTCGAACGCAGGTTTTGAGGCGGGAACCGTGGGCGCCGTTATCGACAGCAGTAACAGTGACGACAGCTACTGGGTCTATTTTGGATCCAGCGGAGAACAGAAGGTGCGCGTTCGCTGGGCTTCCGGCGGACAGGGGGGAAGCTCGAAGTACGCCCAGCTTGAGATGGACGGCGGCATCGAGCCGATCAGCGGCCGCTATATGCTGCTTGGTCAGGACGTGAACATCAACAACACCAACAGCGATTCCGTGGTGTTGTCCTTCTCAGCCTATTTCAAGGGCGACATGTCGCACACCAATAATGCGGTGCCGGGCGCGACCGCCCGGGCGTTCCTCAAGGCGGAGTTCTTCAATTCAGACGATGAAGTCATCGAAGTACTCAGCAGCGAGTACACCGCCGATGCTTTCTGGGGCACCAACGTCCAGGATTGGACGCAGATGACGATTTCGACGAATTCGGGTCCCGCTGATACCGCGTATGTCCGCTTTATCGTCGGTATTTCACAGGCGGGAACGGAACTGTCGTACACCGGATGCTGGGACAGCCTGACGGCAAATATCGGACTGCGTTCTCTGAACGGCACGATCTTCACCAATGCCGGGGAAGGTGTGACAACGAACTGGCTGTTCGGTGTTGACGATGACAACGATCGTTTGAACGACCGGATGAAAGGCGCCAATACGAACTTCCTGTTGAAGCTTGACCTGACCGCGCCGCCGCAGGCTTTCGCCGTTACGAATAGCGAAGTGGACGTTGACACAAGTTCAGAAATCAAGCTGACGTGGGCGGCCATAGCGAATGCCGGCAATCGCCCCTCGGACGGCGCGACGCTCTCCCCGTGGCGCACGTATCGCGTCTATTATCGCGAAGGCAGCGGACAGGTTGCGACTAATGATTATGACGGCTACATCGACATGTGGAATGGGCCGACGAATCTGGGCCTGATCAGTACCACGGCGGCCGTCATCTCCAACCTGGCGTTTGGTGTAGACTACAATGTGGCCGTTGCCGGTATCGACATGGCGGGTAACATCGGCCAGTTGTCCCAGGGCGTCATTATCGGTCTGGATCCATTTATCGTCACGCAGGGCGTGGCAGAAGTGGAGGCCTGGGTCACCAATGCCGCTCATGTTTCCTGGACCGCGGCGACGAACACGGCTGGCTTCGTGAACCGTGCCTACGACGTGATCTGGGCCGACGGAGGCGATTTCAAAGAAACGCTGACGAACAGCTGGGCCTGGATGAGCACCGTTACGAATCGCTACTTCATCGACGAGGGTGGGGCAGGTCGGGCTCATCCGACGAATCTGACGAGCAGCATGCGCTTCTACCGCGTTGCCAATGTCGGCTCCTGGGCGTCGAGCAAAGCCCGGCGAATCGCAAGTACCGAAGTCTATGGGCTGAAGAGAATCCGTTTGTGGCCGGGTCAGAACTGGATCGCTTTCCCGGGCAGACCGGATACGAATACGGTTTCCTGGGTCTTCGGTCATGATCTGCCCGGCAGTTCGACCATCGTCGGTGCGACAAAAATATCCTGGTACAACAGGGATGCGAACGTGTATGCGACGAATGAGGTGTATCTGGAAGTCCTCGGCATCGACAAACGATGGGTCTACTCGCAGCCGGATCAGATGTCCGGACAGACTGCGGACGATGCGCTCTTCTCTCTGCGGCAAGGTGCGCTTGTCGAAATTCCATCCAACGCTGTCGCAGAGCATTCGATTCTCTTCATAGGTCGTGTCCCGACGAATTCGCTCTCCGCTCAGACGATGCCCGGCAATTCAAGACTCAGCCTGGTCAATTCATATCAACCGAGAAGACTTCATCCTGGCCAGATGAAGCTGCTTGAGGCCGGGTTCGCGGGTGGATGGCATCCGTTCATTGGCGACTGGATGTGGAGATTCGACCGCGCCAATCAGGAAGTCCCTGATCTTATCTGGTACGATACGATCAATCAGCGCTGGCGGCATACGTCGTCCGGATTCAGTGATGTGGCTACGAACTACTTCATGCAGGATGATGGCTTTGTTGTGTATACATGGATGACCGGAACGGCCGCTGCGGATCCTCAGGCCCCGCCGAATATCGTCTGGACGAATCCTATTCTCTACACACTGCCCAACTCGCAGATTAATCCGTAAAGGGTAACTGCGACTTGCCGAGAGAAGTAGAAGCGATATCAGGGCAGGCGAGCTCTCACGCGATAAAAGGCGGCATTCGTCTCGCCGAGGGTGATATCGGTCAGATAGATTCTCCCGCCCGTACCGGACTTCTCTACAGAGACGTTGTTGTCCCAAGCGGGATTGTTCAGGTTGCCAGCGCGCCGTGCTACGTAGAAACGATAAGGCGAAGTATCGACTGCCACAGTTACGGTTCCGGTGTGAGTGATGTTGACGATTCTGAGATACGAAAGCCCGTTGGTCGGATTGGTATCGGCAATCCACTCCTGGCAATTGGACATTCCGTCGCCATCGGGATCATCCTCCGGATCAGATCCGTTCGGACTGCCGAAATACTCTTCTTCCCAGCCATCGGGAATGCAATCCCCGTCAGAGTCGATGTGCGAGGCGGCGGACATTTCGGAGCTGTCCCATGAAGCCTTATCAACAGCGATCGCGCTGACGTAGTCAGGCGTTGGAGCCGGATTCGACATCGTATTTGTGTAAGACGCATTCCCGGAAGAATCAGTGGCAATGTCGTGAGATCCAAGATATACCAGGCCTTCACCATGCCCCGACTGATCGGGCCCGTAGTCGCCGAAAAACAGCAGCGAATAGGACCGATTAGGTCTGCTATTGAGCGTCCCATGGACCTCAATATCTGTCAGAAGGTTGGTGGCCCTGGTGATGACTGGATAGTTCTGCTGGTTGTTGGAGCCGACGTCAGGGTCTGTAGCGTCATTGATCCCAACTCCGTTGGGAGCCAGGTCTATGGCGAGTTGTCCATTGGCTGTGAACGAGTTTCCAAGGATTCGTACGCCCGCGACGTTCGTAGCGATATAGATCCCGTCGAGGGTATTGTACGCAATAAGGTTCTCGTCTCCGGAAATAAGTCCTCCGACCGTATTCGACCTGGCGAAGTTCGCGAAATACATGCCGAATTCCAGGTTGGGCAGAGCATTGCTTCCGTTGACATCCGATCCGATCGTGTTTCCCTCAAACACGTTGTCGACGGCGTTGGAGGAATACAGGTATATACCTGATGCCCTGTTGCCGGAAATGAGATTGCCTTCTCCGGCCGTCCCGCCGCCAAAAATGCACGCGCGGCAGGATGCTTCAATTCCATTTCGCCGGTTGCCAACAGGCAGTGTGCCTGTGACATCAGTACCGATGAAGTTGCCTCGAACGACGTTTCCGACCGAAAGCGCTCCTGAAATTCGCAGACCCTCCTGTCCGTTGCCGGAGATGAGATTACCGGCCGATACCGTTCCGATGATGTTCGAGGGGGCGCTTTCAATGAAGATGCCGGTGAACTTATTACTCATGGGGATTGATCCGGAGGAGTCTGTTCCGATGTAATTTCCGAGAATGGATGTATCGTGACACCCCCTGTTCTGCAGGAAGATTCCATGTGCGCGGTTTCCGGAGACCACGTTACGGTCGCCGGCACTTGAGCCTCCGATGGTAACAAAAGGGAGGTTATCCACGTGGATGCCCTGCGCGTTCCCCATTCGGCCGGTTCCCGCGGCATCAGTACCTATGAGGTTGCCCCGAATGATGGCTCCCCATCCATTGGTTCCCGCCAGTTTGATGGCATTGTAGTTGCCCGACAGCAGATTGCCTTCACCGGGCGCGCCGCCTCCGACCTGTGTGTTCACGGCGTCGTAGATATTGATGCCATCCCTTGCATTCGTTACTGCGCCAAAGCCGGTATGGTCCACGCCAATGTAGTTGCCGAGGATCGCAGTCATGACCGAACCGGTTCCATGCACACTGATCCCATAGTAGCGATTACCGCTGATCACGTTGCGCCCGGATGCGTTGCTCGACCCGATGACATTGTAGGCGCTTCTGTCCAGTTCGATCCCGCTATGATTGCCAAGAGGGGTCGCGCCCCCGGCAGCTACGCCGATGAAATTGCCCTGGACGATGTTGAAGCCGGAGTGCGGACGGAAGAAGACTCCATCGCCGGAGTTTCCTGCGATCACGTTTCGTGCCTGAGTCGACAGGCCGCCCACCGTATTGCTGACGCCGTAGATATCCATTCCGAGGTTGTTCGGGATGGAAGAGTACCCGCCGGCGTCCGTGCCCATGAAGCAGTTCTGGATCACGCACTGAACGGCACTGGCCCCAATCAGCACACCGACGTCGTTGCCGGATATGATATTGCGTTCAAGCGTGTTGGATCCCCCGATGAAACAGTGTGAAGCGTAGAGCCCGATACCCTCGTCTTCATTACCGAGGGCCGCGGTTCCCGAAGGATCTACGCCGATGTAGTTGTTCGCGATGACGCAGCGTTGTGCGCCGGGCGCGGCGAGAGTCACACCGCTTCCGTTGGCAGAGACCGTGTTTCTATCCCCCGAAGTTGCTCCCCCAACGACGCAGTTAGAGGCGGAGATAAGGATTCCGCTCTGCCAGTTCGATAATGCGTAGCATCCTCTTATTCGCGAACGGGGGGAGGCGATGTTGAAGCCGTAGCGGAAGCCGGTGACGCGCAATGCATCACAGGTGACCGATCCGGAGATCGTGGAAATGCCGCTTAGATTCGTATTGCCGGCCTTCACCTCAATTAACGGGATGCCCGAGTAGTTGGTGGCGGAAGTTCCATCAATATGCAAAGGGCCATTGACCGTGAGTGCCGTATTGGAAATGGTGATAGTGAAGTCAGCCGGATCCAGATTGAAGAGGACCACGTCAGCTCCCGGAGACCCGTTCGCGTCAAGAATCGCCTGACGCAGCGTGCCCGGGCCGGCGTTCGCGTTATTGGTTACGGAAAACGTATCCGGCCAGGCAGTCATGGTGCTGACCGAAAGGATGGCGAGAACGATGAGAGAACGGTGCAGTACAGGCATGGGATACCCCCTCATATTACGAGCTATTCAATGGATAGGCGAACCATAGCGAAATCGTACGAAAACGCCCGCGACAGCGCCACGGAGAAACGGCGTTTTCCTAACATGAACTAATCCAGACAATTCGATACTAGTATCATAAAAACTACTACCCGCAAATCTATTTGTCAATCTACTCTCCGTTGCCCGTAAGCGGTCACGATTTTCGTGTTTCTGATTTATCAATAGTGCGAAAATCGCGTACCACGAGGCGAGAATTGACGTTTCTTGTCTAATATGTGGCAGAAATATACATTAATTGAAGCGCTTTACCTTGGTTCTATGACTTTGGAAGGATCATTTCACGGAACATGGCAAGCCGTATGCTTCTTAATCCTCCGTGAACAGGAGTTTCCAGAGAGTAGTCGGTATGAACACGTCCAGGAACAGTCGATTTTCTGACCCAGGTGGCCTGTTAAAAGCGGTTGTCCTGTTCACATTCCTTCTCACGACCGTGGCGTCTCCTCTGGGCGTCCAGGCTGCCACTCTTTCCATGCATCTCGAACTGGATGAGACCAGCGGGAGTACGGCTGACGATGCCACGGCCAACAATCACGACGGCACGATCAATGACGCCACGCTGGGACAGAGCGGTAAGATCGGAACCGCATTCTCTTTCGACGAAGTGAACGATTATATATCAGTCGCTGATTTTGCGTTTCAACAGAATTTTACCGTCGCCTTCTGGTTTAACGTCTCTGACAACTCGGGCATCGCGTATCAATATGTCTATTCCCATGGCACGGTGGGTCTCGCCAACAGCCTGAACATCTACTTCGATGAAGGTTCGGATCTGCTTCGCACCTATTTTCGTGACTACAATGATGTCGCAGACTCGTATGCGTTGGACATCAGCGGAGCAGGGCTGGTCGATGGCGAGTGGCATCACTATGCGCTTACGGCCGCCAGTGGCGTGGGCTCGGTCGTCTATATTGACGGGGTTGAGCTGAACAGCTCCTCGCTCGGGGGAGATTCCTACAATCCATCGACAGCAATCTACCTCGCCCGCCGGGAAGACGGGAATAGCGAGCGCTATTACGGCGGTCTGCTTGATGACGTCCGCGTATACAACGGAGCGCTCACGTCAAACGAGGTGTATACGCTGGCCAATAATGATGAAGCCCCGCCGGTCCTGAGCGGGTTCAACATCAAGAGTGTAACTCATACCGATGCGGAGATGGCCTCCGGGTTTGCGGTGACCGGGCTTGTTTACGATGCGGGCAGTGGAATCACCACGAATTCAACAACTCCGTACTACTTCATTCTCAATTCGACCGGCACGGTGGTTGTTGCCTCGAACCTGTTTGCGACAACGCCGGGGATCGGGGGAGGAAAAGCGGCTCCCGCGCCTCTCGCAGATACGGTGTTCAGCGGCCTGTCGTCGAATCAGATCAGTATCGGGACATACACCGCCTTCGTGGGCGTCATTGACGCATCCGTCTCAACAAACATCACGGTCTCGAACATGACATTCTCGGTTTCGGATGACGATACCGCCGGCCCGGCACTCAGCGGATTCACCTTCGCGAACCACATCTACTCGAACAACGTGGACATTGCCGTGACCGGCCTGGTGCGGGACGCAGGAAGCGGCATCTACGCAGTCGGAACAAACGCACCGAATCTGTCGCTGTGGAATCCGGTCGGGAACAGGTTGCTGACGAACCAAACCTTCACGACGGCGCCCGCAAGCAACGGTGATGCCACAAACAACGAGGCGCTGGCCTACACGATCTCGCAAAGCCTCTTCACGGAGACAGGGCTTTATACGGTCAGGGTTACGTCGGTGGACTACGATCTGGACCGCGCCTACGACAAGTCAGCGGCGGTCATGACCTACACATTCACAGTGGTCGATACGGGAGATATCTTTGTTCACAATGCCGGCGGGGCGTCCAATGTACTCGTGACGACGGCGCGCATCCACGGGCAGATATTCTCAACGGGCGGCGAAGATGCGTCCGTCCGCTTCTATTGGGGGACGTCCGACGCCGGGACGACCAAAGGATCCTGGCAGCACGAGGTGGTCCTTTCGGGAACATACGGTGCCGGTGAACTCGTCTACACGAACCTGGGCGGTTTGACGTCGGAAACAACCTACTACTACCGGACGTATGCCACCAACTCAGTCGGTGACGACTGGTCGGACAGCGCGGCGAGCTTCACAACAGTTGAAGACGAGCTCTGGCAATACGAGAACATACTCCAGCTCTTCTACGTGCCGATGCCTGAAAACGATATGCACCGGACCCTGAACCAGATCGACAACGGCGCGGGCAATATCGGCAGTGTCATGAACAGCACGATTTCGATAGTCCCCAGCATGGATGGCACACTCATTTACTACGACCACTGGGAAGACGGCTACGAGGAAGACATCGTGCATCCCCGGCAGATAACCACTGAAATCTGGGGTGACAACAATCCGATCACCGGCACGCCGCCGACATGGGGCACCAACGACGTTGTCGACTCTGCGTGCATCGTGAATCTGAGAGATAACATCGACGTTCCGAGAACAGCTTCGTCGTTCGAATTCGACGGCGGCGATCGTTTTGCATGTTCGCGGGGTGTGTCCGTCAGCCGCGCCCTGTACGCTGTGGTTCCCGGTGAAGTGCTTGCCGGCGCCTGCCAGGTGCTGGAAGCCGCGGCATTCGGGCTGAAATACCGCGCGCCTGTGGGAACCGATACCGGAATCAACGACGTCTTTGAACTGTCGAGCTTCTTCATCATGGCTACCCAGGACGGCACGCTTGTTGAGGTCGACAAGAACAATGACGGGACGTTTGAGACTTCATATTTGATGAACAAGGGCGAATCAAAAGTGGCGGATTTCGTTGTCGCCGGCGCCACCGTGCAGGCATCTAAACCCGTTCAGGTGCAGTTTGTTACCGGAGATATAGGTTCGAACTACGAAATGCGCTGGTTCACTCTGTATCCCGAGAACCTGTGGGACAGCGATTCGTTCACACCGCTCGGCTCCGTGCTTAATGCCATGGCAGAGGTTTACTTCTTCAATCCCAATACCAACAGCATCTCGATCAAGTGCGCATCACTCAGCGGCACCAGCACCGTGGTGGTGGCGGGAGGCGAAGTCGGTACCTACACGATGCCCAACTACAGCGGTGCCCATTTCTTCACGGAAGACGGTTCGGTTTACATTCCGTTGCAGACGATGGATGACCTGGAAGGCTCAAGCGGAAACCAGGCGTATGACTGGGGTCACGACATTCTCCCGCGCAAGACATTGACCTCGATGTCCCTGATTGGGTGGGGCCCCGGAGCCGGTGATCCCAGCTACAACGGCAACCCCATCTGGGCGACCGCCGAAAGTAATACCGTGATATATGTCGACTGGGATGCAGATCCCGACACCGGGCCGTATGTCGACCCTCGAGGCAATCACTTTGACTGGAGTAACTCGGTGCAGAGGCTTGAGGCCGTGGCGATCTACGATACGAACGATAACGATCAGACAGGAGCCCGAATCTACACGGTAGACTACACGCGTCTCGCGACGGCGTGGGGGCAGGATCCCGACACCTCGGGGACTGGAAATCCGTACCTCGACATGGGTTCCGCGATGTGGCCGTTCCCGACCGTGATTCCGGTGAAGGAAGCCTCCCTCTACGACGATGTCGACGCCAATGGCGTGGTCAGCCCGGGTGACAAGATTCAGTTCAGGATCAAGGTGACTCGCGCGGTCTTTGACGATATCGTTGACGTGGTTGTCCGCGACTTCGGGATGTCAAACGCCACATACGTAGCCAACAGCACAACTCTCGATGGAGTTCCGGTCGCTGACGACAGTGCGCCGCCCGCAAGCACGGTATTCCCTCTGGATGAAGAAGGGCTGAATATCGGGCACATCTATGTCGGTTCGACTTCGGTCGTCGAGTTTCTCGCTCAAGTCGCCAATCCGTTCCCCTCCAACGCTCAGGACGTGGTGAACAGAGTCGTGGTTGAGAACCGTGAAGCCATGGTTAGCGTACCGGTTCTTACGGCGGAGCCTACGACCATTAGCAAAACATCCTATCCCACGACCACCGTAGACCCGGGCGACACGATCTCCTATACGGTCACCATGGAAAACACCGGAACCGTAATGCAGACCTATGTGCGCCTGATTGACGACGAACCGTTCTCCGCGACGTACGTTGAAAACACGGCCCGAGCCTCATTGCAGGGACCGTTCAGTGGGACCATTCAGGATACGTTCCAGGTTATCTCGTACGATGGAAACGACGGCAACGTCGCGTGGCATGGCGACTGGACGGAAGTCGGTGAGAGTAACGGAGCTGACGTCAACTACGTTTCCGTAAATGGCGACCCAGGACATTCCGAACAGGGATTCGTTCTCGAGATAAGCAGTGCTAATCTGGGCGCCTACAGGGGCGCGGACCTCGGATCGTATACGGGCGCCACGCTGCGATTCCAGTATCGGCGCGACAGCCTCGAAAGTTCGAGTGAGTACGTTTCCATCCAGGCATCCGCAAATGGAGGCTCATCTTTCAGCACTCTCGGCACGATAGCCGGTGCGGCGACAGACGGGTCGTACAGCGAGGCAAGCTACAGCCTCAATGCCTACCTGGTCAGCAACGCGGTGATCCGGCTGTTGAGTTCCGGTGCGATGAGTACCGCCGACAGAATCTACTTCGATGATATTACCATCGAGGTGTCAGGCAACAATGTGACGAACCTGGCATTGCCTCCGCCCAACATGATTCAGAACTACTCAGTTGCCGCCGGATCGACGCTGACTTTGACCTACGACGTCACAGTCGACAATCCTGCCACGGCGGGTGAGATTGTGAATATAGCCTCTATGACGACGTATCAGAATCAGAAGCCGCGGAAAGCGTCCGTCACGAACAACGTATCCGTCAACCCGGGCATGAGCATCACGAAGACATCCAGTGTCGAGGGTAATCTGGACTTCAATCAGACCGTGGTCTACACGATCATGATCTCGAATACCGGCGACCTTCAGCAGACGGGCGTGACGCTGGTGGATCAGTTGCCGGACTGGCTGAGCTATGTCGAAGGAAGCGCCTGGAATCACACGGACAATGAGGCCGCGGAACCTCCGCCCAGGATGCTCTTCAACAAGACGCTCGATCCGGGAGAATCCATCCAGGTGTCGTTCACGGCGGAAGTGAACGTGGCGGCCCAGATCGTGAACAGAGCGACGGTGACAAGTGTGATGTTCCCTGACGGAATCAGTTCGGCTGTCACCAACGGTGTGGACACACTCAGTCTCACGCAGGGGATGGTGGTCGTTCAGTGGGATACCGGCGCATGCTACCTGGCGTGGACCGCCGCGACAAACTCAGAGGGTCAGGTCATTAAGACCTACGACGTCCTGCGGACGGACTCATATGACTTCAAGAATACGCTGTCTAATCAGTGGCTGGAGATCCAGACCATCACGAACTCGTGGCTTGTCGATACAGGACAGGTCTCGGGCGTGCCCCCACGTACGCTGAACGGACATATGCGGTTCTACCGAGTCGCGCGAGAGGATACCTGGCTCAACGGCATGCGACGAAGATTCGCAAGTGAAGAAGTCTACGTCTTCAAGAACTTCGAACTGTATCCCGGGCAGAACTGGGTGGCCCACCCGCACCTTCCGGACGAGACAACAGCCGGCTTCCTGTTTGGTCATGAATTGCCCGCGTCGCCAACCATCGTGGGCGCCGCGAAGATCTCGTGGTT
The DNA here is from genome assembly GCA_018814445.1 of Verrucomicrobiota bacterium. Lineage (GTDB taxonomy): Bacteria > Verrucomicrobiota > Kiritimatiellia > JAHIZV01 > JAHIZV01 > JAHIZV01. Next base: position 52,894 of record JAHIZV010000164.1, read on the forward strand.
CGATCGCTCGGCCTATCCAGTGGTGACCAACGAAATCTGGCTGTACGACGCCGGCGAGACGAATATGTGGGTGTATTCGGTCCCGTCCGAAGTGGCCGGTCAGTCCGCGGAGAACATGCTGGTTCCCAGGGCGGAAGGCTATGTGATAGAGATACCCGAGGGATGCGGGGTCTGCGTGATGTCGACCATCGGGCTCCTTCCGACCAACACGGTCAGCCAGGTATTGCCGGCGAACGGAAAAATCAGTCTGGTCAGCAACAACCAGCCGGTTCGCGCTCATCCCTCAAGCATGAACTTCCTCGAGTCCGGTCTGCAGGGCGGCTGGCATCCTATGATCTCAGACTGGTACTGGGTATACAGTCGCGAAGACCAGGAAGTGCCGGATATGATCTGGTACGATACGATCAACCAGCGCTGGCGTTTCATGTCGGGTGGATTCCAGGATGTGCCCAACGGCTACTTCCATGTTGATGAGGCCATCGTGGTTCTGACCTGGATGACCGTCAGCCAGGATGTGACCTGGACCAACAGGATCAACTACGCACTGCCGACGAAAGAAATGTCACCGTAACTATCGGTGCCTGCTATTTCTTCTCCTGCCCGGCCGCCTCACTTGAATTCTTGAAGTTCTCCGCCAGAGTGGGGTTCAACTGTTCCGCCCGTTCAAAAGCTGTCTTCGCGGCGGATCCGTGGTCAGCGCCCTCGTACGCTTTGCTCAGCCACAGCCATGTGAGCGCGTTGGCAGGCTGCAGTCTTGATGCTTGTTCGAGGGCTGCGACAGCGTCGTCATAACGCTCAAGCTGAATCTCCGTGACGCCGAGATTGTGCCAGCCCGCACTGAAGCGAGGAGCGCCAAGCACCAGGAGGCGGTAGCAGGATGCCGCTTTCTCAAACTCGTTCAGGGAAAGGTAGACGGTTCCAGCGCCTAGCAGTCGGGGAGAAATCGCCGGGAAGCCAAAGCCTCCCAGTTGCGACTCGTAGGATTTTCTTGACGCCTCAATCCTGTCGAGCCCCGCCTGCCGAAGCGCCTCGATATTTGCGGGACGAGCCTGATCGCGGCGGAGAAGGAGAGAGCTTACGCCATCGAAATATACCAGCTTCCAATTGCCGGGCGAAAGGAGCCTGGCAACGGACTGGCCCGAACCGTGAACAGCGTTATTTATCAGAATGGCCGCGGGA
>JAHIZV010000165.1 GCA_018814445.1 Verrucomicrobiota bacterium
CACGTATATGAGCGTCATGCGCGACCTGTACGGTGAGACGATCTACATCCCGTCGCAACAGGACAGTAACGCTGCTTTCCGCCAGTATGTTGAGGATGTCCAGGCCGGCAGGATTTCCGCCGGCGCGGAAGTCAGTCTGAAGGACGGCCGCGTGAGCGTCCAGGGAGTGCAGGGCGTCATGATGATCAACGGCATCCTGGCCAGGATGATTTTCGATCACAATAAGAAGAAGCACGCTTTCTACGTTGAGGAAAGCTACGTCATTCCCTGGATGTATCCTTATCTCGAGCCTCACGGGCTTATCATGAAGATCAATTCCGAACCCATCCAGATCACACCTGAGATGGTTAAGAACGACCGGGATTTCTGGGACTGGTATACTCGCCGTCTGCTTGGCAATGTGAAATTCGAGCGTGACGTGGTCGCGCGCAAGACGTTCTCCAAGCTGCGCAGTGCGATTGCCGGGATCTATGCGTATCGCCGTATGTTCGATGAAGCGGAATATGCCTTTCTACAGGCCATCGATCTTTACCCTCTCAGCCCCGAAGCTAATTTTCGTCTGGCCGATATTTATATGCAGGAGCGGAAATACGCCAAGGCGATTGAGCTGGTCGAGCGGCTCTACAATGGCGATCCCGGCAATGACCGAGTGAAAGACTTCCTCAACCAGATCAAAGGCACCGAGGAAAAGGACCGCCGGAGACAGGAAATTGAACGACAGTTTGCCAGCGGGCAGGCCGATCTTAACGCCGCAATGGAACTGGCGGAATTGTATCAGCGCCTTGGATTCGGCGAGCAGTTTCAGAGCCTGACCATGCAAATGCTCAACCAGACGAACCTTCCGCCTGATGTCTGTCTGCGTGTAGGCCAGATATTTGCCAATGCGAAGAGAATGGACCTGCTGGAAATTGCCCTGAAGAAGTACCTCGAGCGTCAGCCCAACAATCCGAGAATCTGGATAGATCTTGCCGCGGTTCACGCGGTCCGCAATCAACCGGGCAACGCCATCGAGGCGTTGAAACGCGCCGTGGCATTGGGAGGCGATCCCGTACGCGACATTGCGCGAAAGGATAACCGTTTTGACGCCATTCGGAATACGCCCGAATTCCAGGAACTCATTCCGTCCGCTCCAGCCCAGCAGGGCTTCCAGTTGCCGTTTTCCGGCCTGTAGGTGGGGTCGTTTGCCCCGGCGGCTGCTCTCACTGCGCGCGGCTGCCGTAATCAGTGTGTGAACGCCTGAGGCCTCCGACATCTTTGCAGGCACATGGAAGTGTGGTACGTTAAGCTACTTGGGAGGTACGTAATATGAAAGACAACCCTAACGCATCTGACTGGGTTCACGGCAAGTGTACTTCATGTGAGAAGGGCGCAACGCCTCTCAGCGACTACGAAGTAGAGCAGGGTGTCAACGTGCTGGAGGATTGGAATTATACAGATGGCTGGCTTGAGCGCGTCTTTACCTTCGAGAACTACTTTCAAACGGTCTCCTTCGTCAATGCGATCGCCTGGATCGCCCACCGGCAGAACCATCATCCGGATATCGAGCTCAGCTACAAGACATGTAAAGTCCGCTACCGGACGCACGCGATCGACGGCATCTCCGACAACGACTTCATCTGCGCCGCCAAGGTGGACGCCATGCTGCGCTGTGGAGGATAAAGATGGCGCCAAAAAGTGTTTCATTTAGCGTCACGATCGTGACGCTAAATGAAACACTTGTGGGGTCGCGGGCAATAACTTTTGATCGAGACCGTTGTATGGTCTGCGAAACTCAGTTTATGGAGGTGTAAGCAGTGAAAAGGTCGTCGTTGATTTCATGGGTTGATCTGACCGCATTCATCAGTTTTTTCACGCTGATGGCCACCGGTTTTGTACTGAAGTTCCAACTTCCGCCCGGAAGTGGCCGCATCATCAAGGAGCAGATGGGGCGCGGCACGCTTGGCCGGGAGATCTCTCTTCTCTGGGGTCTTACCCGCCACCAGTGGGGCGAAATTCATTTCTGGATAGCGATCGTCATGATCACCGCGATGGTTCTGCACCTGGCCATTCACTGGAAGTGGATCGTTGTAAGCATCAAAGGAAAAGCGCCTGCTGAATCTCGCATCAGGGTTGCCATAGGCATCCTCGGTCTGCTTGCGCTTCTGGCTCTGGGTATCAGCATGCTGTTCGCACCGAAAGATAGCGCGACGCGTGCGGAACTTCTTGAGCGAAGCGGGATCAATCCTGAAGATGTTCTGACCGGCGGAGGCGGGGGGCATGGTGCGGGCCGGCAGGCGGATCACTGACGACTTGTGAGAGAACTACTCAGATCAGCGGAAGAAGGGGCGACCAGCGCATGAAAGTGGCCATCAGCGCATCAGAGCAGAACGATGTGGGCGTCAGAAAGATCGCGGATTTCCGGAACTGTGCGTGCTTTGCCGTGGTCGATGCAGAGAGCGGGTCTTATAGGATCACAGACATCTCCGGGCAACGCAACCGGAGAAAGCGTTTTGAAGTTCTGGAGGCCTTGAAGGAAGACGGTGTGGAGCTGGTAATAAGCAGTTCCTTCAGTAGGAAGGACGAAAAGGACCTCAGTGACCTGAAGATCGAGACGCGAGTCGTTGAAGGGGGCCCTGTTCAGGACATCGTAAGCAGTCTATCCAGCGAAATGAAAGTCCGTACACGTGGTTGCGGACTGAAGCACGGGTGGTGACTGGCGACTCAGACAATGATCTGCTCGCCCACGAGAAGTCGGCGATAGTTTGAGCCGAAAGCTGCTTCAAAGTGGCTCAAGGCCCAATCACAACTGTCGTGAGGCGAAAGTGATACGATCTGCAGATCTTTTCCTTTGAGCAACTCGATTGCGTCGCGAACCAGCTTCTTCGTGATCGGACGCCAGGGGGGATTTGGATTGCCGAAGAGCTTCTGTGGCTTGAGAAGTCCTTTGCGGCGCCGGTCCTCAGTGACCGGATAGTGGAGGCCGCCGATGATTCCGTACAGTGGTTCTCCCGCCAGCCATTCAGCCTGCTCGATAATATGTTCCAGGCCGGGATGTCCGCAGCCGATGACGACGACGGGCCCTTTCCCCCTGACATTGAAGACAAGAGACTGCTCGAGCGTATAGCCGAGCAGGAGAGGAGCGGGCAGGGGGCCGGTCGTGCCCACGCCGGGAGAGATTTCGCAGGGCTTCTCGATGACGGTATTGCGTCCGCTTACCACCTGCAGGGGGACGGTTGAGTATACGGTCATGTCGGCAATAGGATCATCTTTTTCGGCGATGGCAGCCTTGGCCTGCAGCTTGTTTCTCATGCCTCCCAAGTGGTCGGAATGAGGGTGGGAAATGACCACATAATCAATGTCATCGGAGGTAACGCCGATACGTCTCATGTTGCGAAGCAGTGCGGGTTCATCCTCGTCCCTGATATTCAATCCGAGGTCGAACAGTACCGACGAGCCGCCAGCCTTCATCAGGTAAGATACGCCCGCCTCAGTCTCCAGATCGTCCCGCGAGCTGTAGTAATCCATCAACGGAAGAATCGTGAGCTGATCGACCGCTGTAAGGTTCGGCGGCGTCCCTGCGGCATTCCGCGTTTTCAGGTCGGTGTAGAACGCTGCCGCGCGGCGGCGGCTTCTGAGATACGCAAACGGTGACGGAAGCCTGTGCATAGCATCATTCTGAAAGAACGGCGCCGGTACTGGCGCTCGTCGCCATCCTGCTATAGCGGGCCAGCCACCCGCTCTTGAAACGCGGCTCGGGTTCGACCCATGACTTCTTCCGTTCCGCGAGTTCCTCATCGCTCAACCGGACGCTCAGACTGCGGGCGGGGATGTCAATTTCGATGATGTCGCCATCGCGAAGCAATCCTATCGGTCCGCCTGCGGCGGCTTCCGGCGAGACGTGCCCGATGCAGGCGCCGCGTGTCCCGCCACTGAAGCGTCCATCAGTAATGAGAGCCACTTTGTCCCCGAGATCCTGTCCCATGATGTAACTCGTTGGCGCCAGCATCTCCTGCATGCCCGGCCCGCCTTTGGGACCTTCGTAGCGGATGACGACCACGTGTCCTGCTTCGACCTTGCCGGCGAGGATGCCCTCGCATGCGTCCTCCTGCGATTCAAATATGATCGCGGGACCGGTGTGCTGAAGCATCTTCGGATTCACACCGGCTGTTTTCACGACCCCTCCGTCCGGAGCGAGATTACCGTGAAGAATGGAAAGGCCACCTTCCACGCTATACGCCTGATCGATGGGCCGAATGCATTGTGCGTCCCTGGTTTCCGCGCCCGCGATATTCTCGCCGAGGGTCTTGCCCGTCACCGTCATGCAGTCCGTATGCAGGAGTTCCGGGACTTTGCTTATCTCGTGAAGGATTGCGCTGATCCCTCCGGCGGCATGAACATCTTCGACGTGGTAGGCGGACGACGGAGAAACCTTGCAGATATTCGGGCACTTCTTCGAGAGCAGGTTGATACGTTCAAGATCGTATTCGATGCCTGCTTCACGGGCGATGGCCAGTGTGTGGAGGACCGTGTTCGTGCTTCCGCCCATAGCCATATCCAGAATGAAAGCATTGTCGATGGCGTCACGCGTGATGATATCACGAGGTTTGATATCGGCTGCGACCAGATCCATGATTCTCCGTGCAGCCTCTTTCCAGAGTTCTTCGCGGGCAGGATCAACCGCCAGAAGAGTGCCGTTACCGGGCAGGCCCAATCCAATGGCTTCCGTCAGACAGTTCATCGAGTTCGCCGTGAACATGCCGGAACACGAGCCGACGCTCGGACATCCCGTACACTCGAGCTCCTCAAGTTCCTGCTCCGAGATCTTGCCGGCTTTGTATGATGCGACTCCTTCAAATACCGTAATCAGGTCAACCGTCCGCCCGTCAGCGGTTCTGCCGGCTTTCATCGGGCCGCCGCTGGCAAAGATCGTCGGGATGTTGCAGCGCAGAACGCCCATCATCATGCCCGGAACGATTTTGTCGCAATTCGGAATACAGACTACGCCGTCGAACCGGTGGGCGTTGAGCATGGTCTCCACACTGTCGGCGATCAGTTCGCGGCTCGGAAGCGATTACTTCATGCCGGAGTGACCCATCGCGATGCCATCGCACACACCGATGGTATTGAACATAATCGGCGTCCCGCCCGCGATTTTAACAGCCTCCTTTATGAGCAGTCCGACTTCGTGCAGATGCCGATGGCCGGGTATGACGTCCGTATAGGAATTACAGATGGCGATCAGGGGTTTGCCGATGTCCTCCGAGGTCAGTCCCGTTGCTCTCAGCAAGCTGCGATGGGGCGCTCGTTCAAATCCCTTTTTTACTGTGTCACTGCGCATTGAATTATCTCCCTGGAATATCGATATTGTGCAGGCAAAATGCGGTTATATGCTACGCCCTGACGACGCTGAGTGCCAGCATGAAGACAAGCCATGTTCCGCGGCACTGCCTCCTAATCGGTCTCACGTTTTCCCGCAAAGCGGTTGTCGCTCACCATTCCGGGAAAACGGTCGGCGGTCCGCTCGTACCAGCCCGTTCTGACTTCGCCTTTGGTGTCAAAAACAGGGATGTAGGGCTTGATGTCAAGCAGAGGGGTCCCGTCCAGGACATCGATGTTCTTTACGCGCAGGACGCGGCCCTCAACAGAGCTTAGTTCAACAGCACCTTCAGCGGCTGCCTCACTCGTAGGCTGAATGGGCATGCCCGCGGTCTCCGTGAAAGGGGAGTGAATCAGACCGATAGGCTGATATGAAACGCCAGACGCCGGCACCTCAGTCCTCCAATCCCATCTTCCGCAGAAGACTGGACGGCGGGCAGAAACCCGTAAAGGCTGACTGGATCAGGTTCACACCTACGAACCCGGCAAGGATGAACCACCATTTGTTAATCAACAATCCGAGCGCCAGGCTTATCAGCACCATCGTGCCTGCCATCACGCGAATACCCGTTTCAACTCTCATTTCTTTTCCTCCAGTGACTGAAAAAACAAAAAGGACGCTCGTCGGAAGAGAGGGGCCCAGAGGGGTAGGAGGAAAGCCCGCATCCCTTCCAACGAGCAAGACGAAAGACTACTTGCCGGCCATGATAATTGCTCCCAGCAAACCCCAGATAAACATGGCGATAAAAGGATTCCCCGTCAGCGGACACGTTCCGGTTCTACATCCGATGAACTTGTACACGGCCAAGCCGACCAAGGCTCCAGCCACGACGCCCGCTGCTATTCTTATAATACCCATAAACACCTCTTTAGAAGCTATAACGAACTGCGGCATACACGTTGTTATTTTCTTCAAACTGCCCGAAGAACGTATGGTCCTCTTTGCCCCAAAAGTAATTCCCTCCGGCAGAAAGTTGAACACTGTCTGTTGCTTTATACGTAATGCTTGGTCGGGCATAGCCGTCCTTATCTGACGGAGAAAAATAGGTGAAGAGAGATAATCTCATTTTCTGATTCAGCAATTGCCGGGTCAGGCGAAGCGTGGTCACATGCCGGTCTTCGTCCGCTGCCCGTGAACCGGAAGGAAGCGACGCGCGATACGAATCGTATTCAGCTATGTGCTCCAGGTAGTACTGGACGCCTGCGCTGAAATTGCGCGCCAGCTCACGTTCGTATCCCACGAGAAAGCGCGCCTCGCTGTTCCTGATAAGCGCGTCATCGCCGTCGGTGTCTTCCCGGGAGTCATAGTATCCGGTTTCGAAGCTGACAATACCTCCGCGCAGGGGGCCGCGCACGCTTGCTCCATAGACGTTTAATTCCGGGTAAGTTGCCAGAAAGGTAAGGGGGTCCATGCCCGCCGGACTTTTCCAGAACCCGTGATAACCGTAGGCGGCCAGTTCATAGGCGCCGGCATTGCGGGAAATGCGAACGGCGAGTTCGTCGTCCGAAAACCAGTCATCGGGTTGATCGCTTTCGACGATGGCGTTCCGTCCAGCGCGTTCGCCGAGCATCGTGTTCCAATACGAAATGCGCTCACCGCTGATGGATCTGTCCGCGTCAAAACGGGGCATATAGGCAATGTCGATATTAGCCCATGAGGGGAACATGCTGACCAGCGCGGCGTCCGATGGCGCTTTGAGGTATTCTTCATCCCGGCCGATGAAAAATGACTGCCAGTCCTTCGGAAAGAGATCGTTAATGAACAGCAGGTCGCCTGTACCCCATGTCAGAATCTGGCGTCCCATTTTGACGTCGGCGAAGGCCGCGGGGGAAAACAGGATATTGGCTTCGCGAAGATCGATCCAGCCGCGGCCTTCTTCGAGGTCTACGTCGAAGGAGTTCCTTGTCCAGTCATACAGAAGGTCCGTGCGCAGTTGCAGCGTGGCCGCATTCACATACCGTGTGCCTTCGAGCTGAACACGGGCTTCTCCGAGACTGTCATCCTTTTCATGCGGATCGGTCTTTGTTCTGATTCCTCCGCGAATATCGGCAAAGCCGTGCATGTCCACGGCGGCCCACTCCGCGGCGAAGGACGCGACTGACAGGTTCATACCCAGCGTCAGCGCCGTGATGCCGATGACTCTTCCTGCCGGCGATATGCTGCTGCGACACCTATTCATAGAGTTTCTCCTGCTATTTGTCCGGGTGGGCGTGTCTTACTTGAGTACTTCCCTCGGCGGTCTGCGCAGAAAGCGTTCCGTGAAGATCTGATCCTTCAGGTCGATGTCATATTGGACGTCGCTGAAGACATTGACGGTCTTGCTTCCCGTATTCAGATCCTCGGCATACGACTCAATCACGGTTGGATGGCCCTGTATCGTCTCGACCTTGACGGCTTCAACCCGGCGGTACAGTTTGTCGTTGCGATCGAGATACTCCGCCTTGCGCGGAAGGAAGGTTGCCCTATCAATCCACACCTTGTAGGAAGAGAACTCCACAGAGTTCGGATCGACCGGCACATTGTTAATCACATACTGGGAGTCCGTCGTTTCCACCAGTGTATGCGTATCTTCCGTCAGCGAACGGCCGGACACATCCTCGTAGAGGAAGTCGGAGCCGACAAAACTTGTGCGCTTATCACCCGGCGCGATGCGCTTGACGAGATTCAGAGAGGGAAGGAACAGCCAACGGTCGTCGTTACCCCCGGCATGTTTCCACACGAGATAGGACATCTTGCGCACGTCTGAAGGAGCCTCAAAGTACACGTAGAAGTTCTGATCCTTGCCCTCGACGTTCTTCCGGAGAATCACGAACTCCCGTTCGCGTCCGTCCGATATCGACATCTTCACTCGGGCCTGACCGTCTTTTCCTGTGTAGTATGACGCGTCGTTGGCTTTTGCCACGATCTCATCAGCTGTGAGTTCTTCAGCCTGCGACACAGTCATCAGCGTGAAGCCGGCTACGACGGCTGTAAGTACGTTTATCCATGTCTTCATCAGTTATCTCCTTCTTCGTTTTCTTCCACTACTCGCTGCATCTGTGTTGAGCTGAACAGCTTCCGCTCGAGCGCTCTCACCAGGGACGGAAGTATCAGTAGCGTGGCCAGCCATGAGACCAGCATGATCAGTGCGAGGAACAAACCGACCGTCCGATATGGCACCAACGGCGCGAACAGCAGGGGCGTGAAGCCCAGCGCGATGACGATGGCATTGCGGCTGATGGCCTTTGCGGGCTCCTCGAACATCGCGGTTGACGCCTTGTCCCATGAGCCGACCTTCTTTACGATTTCCCTGCTGCGCTCCAGGAAGTGAATCGCGAAGTCCACACTCAGCCCGAGTGTCATGGCGGAGAGAATGGCTACCGGCATATCGTAATCTTTGCCCGCCCAGCCGATCAGTCCGTAGATAAAAGCGATAGTGACGGTGAGCGGGATCATCGCGAGTATGCCGAAAAGTCCCGATCGGAACAGTACCAGCATCATAACCAGAACCACCACGAAACTGCTGACCAGCGAGGACATCATGCCTTTGACCATCTTGTCCTGCCAGACAACATTCAGGTAGGTGAGCCCGGCCCACTGGGTCTCCATTTGCACGGGAGGATTGTGTTCAGCCACGTACGCCTTGACGTCGGCGACCACGTCGGCCATGTCCTGGTTGTCACCACTCTTGAGCTGCACCCAGATGTTGGCCTCCCGGTAGTCCCTTGTGACCAGGTGGAAAAGGGTATCCTTCTTCTTCATGCCCTCCAGTTGAATAAAGACCTGGCCGACGGCGGACGGCGTATCCGGAATAGAGAAGTTGGCATCGTTCTTCATCGTGATACTTTCTCTCTCTTTATCTGTCGCATGGTCGGGTACTTCGGTGAAATTCAGCTCGTACGAGGCCTTCTTCAAGGCATCCACAGCCGAGGAAGTCTTGCCGACGATGCCGCCCTCAAGAAGATGCTGTTGGAGACCTTCAATATAGCGCAGGACTTCAGGACGTTTGAATGCGGGGGCGGAAATCTGTGCTTCCATATAGAATGTGAACTCGCGGAACGACAGGCCAATGTGTTCATCGCAGATAGCCAGCGCCTTATCGAGCAGTTCGTTGCCGGACATATCCTTGTCTTGTTCCAGGGCCCGGGTGAGTTTATTTCTATCCTCTGTCTTCACATCCTGCACGGCTTCGATCTGCGCCACCAGTGATGTGAAAGTGAGGCCATCCACTTCGAGGTAGTTCACCGCATCCGCCAGATTATTCCATGATCGCCCCGCCTGCTCATCGAGGCTGGCGGCTTTATTGACGAGCTCGACCAGGCACTCTTTCGGGTTGCAGGTCTTGACGTTACAGTACCGCTCGCTCAGACCTTCCAGAAAAGCCACATATTCGGCCGTCTCTTCCGGTAGAGTGTCTTTGAAACGTTTCTCCACCTGCTCACGAATTACCGATGAGGCTTCCCGGCAGGTAAGCAGATTTCCCGTGTCCGCGTCGAACGTCAGATAGGCCGTGTAGGTGCCGCCGAAATGATTGTTCAGAACGTTGTCGGCGACCCGTATCTCATGATTCCTGGTGAACCATTTCACGGGGTTATCGTTTACCTTGATCTGCATAATACCCCATACGGAGAAAGCCATGATCGCGACCGAGGCCCATATCACGGCGCGGTAGTGACGATGCGTCAGCTTCCCGATGCCCCGCAGGAAGAGAGTCAGCCAGGTCGGACGCACTTCACAGGCTTCCTCCGACTCCGCCGTACGACACAGGCGATGAAGAGACTTCTGCGAGATGAAGAGCATGATAAACGCGGGCACAAAAGTCATCGTGAGCAGCCATCCGACCGCGACGCCGAATGCCACATGCAGGCCAAACACCTTGACCGGCGGGATCGGAGTAGTCGCAAGCGAGGCGAATCCGGCAATGGTCGTGGCGGTTGCGTACAGCATCGGCTTGAACAACTCCCGCACGACATGCCGCAACGTTTCCGCCTTATCATTGTATTTGTGGAACGAGTCAAAGAACTCACTCAGAAGATGGATCGAGTTGCAGACCGTGATCGGCATGATGAAGATCGGGATCATCGAACTCATAATGTGGACGTTGAAACCGAGGCCTATCAACAACCCCATCGTCCAGATCACCGCGACCACGGAAAGCAGCAGGGGAGCGATAATCAGAGAAACGCGCCTGAAGAACATGAACATCAGAAGGAAAAGAATCAGCATGGCCAACGGAGCTGAAATGGCCATCTGCACCAGCATTTCCACCCCGAACGTATCTTCCGCCACGGGCAATCCTGTGATGTACACCTTATCTCCATCGCCCCATTCCGATGTCAAGTTCCTCACAAGGTTGGCGACATTGTAGCTGTAGGATTTGGCGGAAATGGGGACATAGACGCAAATGGCCTTCCCGTCTTCTGACACCAGCGTCCCGCTGTAGAGCGGGTTATTCAGAGCGTCATTCCGAATAACGAGCGCTTCCTCGCGGGTGGTGGGGACGTGCTCCATGAGGTATTCAAGTTTCAGAGAGCCCTGGTTAGCCTGTTTTATGTTATCGACGACGCTGGGGCTGATCACTTCGCGCGAAATGACGGCGCTTTGTCCCTCGGCATCAAAAAGTTGATTGGGGTTGTGCCGGAAGGCCACATTCATGATTCGTTTGAAGGCGCTCTTCGGCCTGAGATCGACCTGCATCATGCTGGAATCCTGGTTGCTCTTAACCACTTCCGGCAGGCCGTTGGCCCCTCGCCGCAGACTCAGAATTTGGCTGGTCAGCGTATCGATCCTCTGGAGGGTCCTTACGTTGAAAATGCCATCGGGATCGTCTTCATTCACGACGCCGACGATGACGAAGTCGTAAAGGCTGAACTTCTGTTTCACCTGGTGGTGGAACACGCGGACAAGTTCATTCTCCGAGAGCATGTTCTCAGGATCGTTGTCGAAATGAACCTTCGGAAACTGCATCGCGAAGAAGACGGTGATGACCCCGACTACACCGAGGACAAACCAGGAATATCGAATGCTGAAGTTGGTCAGTTTCAACCTTTTCATTGACTTAGCCTTTCGTGTGAGGAATCGGCTGCCGCCGGACGGCCCGCCTCTTTCTTATGGGTGTTATCGTTTGCACGCATTTGTTCTGATGCAGTTAAGAATCGTGATGCAGCGGTCATCCAGAATTCTGTAGCAGACGTTCTTGCCGTACCGGGATGATGAGATAAGCCCGACTCTCTTCATCTTGTTAAGATGCTGAGAAGTAGCGGCCTGGGGGAGCGCTATGTAATCAACGATATCACCGACAGGAGCTTCACCTTCCTGTTCGAGTATCTCGATGATTTTCAGGCGGTGCGGATGAGCCAGAACTTTGAGCGCATCGGCCATATGAGCGAGCAATTCCACCGGTATTTCCTGCCGTTTTGTCTTCATAGGTGTTCAAAGTATCATGATATCTTGATATGTCAATATGATAGACGGATTTTTTTGGATGCCGGATGCCAGCGTGTCGCTGCGAACTAATGGGGGTGACGTGATCTGGCAGTCTGACCGTGAAGCAATCCAGTTTCAATAGTTGTGGGATATTCTCCAATATCCGGCATCCGGAAACAGGGATCCGGTATCCAAAAGAAGAGGCCCGAACCGATTTCTCGATCCGGGCCCTTCGTTATAAATGTGAGCCGCTGTTATCCTTTGATGAAGGCACGGACTTCATCCAGCTTGCCGGAGCTGCCCAGGACATCGTTCTTGTGGGCGATGTACTTGGCGTATTCGGCCATGAAGATTTTTCCCGGAGGACGCAGGTCGAAGTTCTCCGGATTGTCACGGAAGGCTTCCCGGTGCACGCGGCACCAGACCAGGCGGCC
>JAHIZV010000166.1 GCA_018814445.1 Verrucomicrobiota bacterium
ATCTTGTCTGGGGTATGAATCCGCTCGGTTATCATCTCACTAACCTGCTATTGCACGCGGCCAATACCGCGCTGGTCTTCTGCCTCGGGGTGTGGCTGCTGCGCCGGATACTTCCCTATCGAACGCGAGTCCCGGACTTCACGTTCTTCGCGGCGTGCGCGGCGGGGGCGTTGTTGTACGGGCTACACCCGCTCCGCGTCGAATCGGTGGCCTGGGTCACCGAACGACGCGACGTCCTCTCCGGATTCTTTTACCTGCTGACGGTGCTGGCATACTTGCGCCGGTGTGCGCACACGAACGAGACGGTGCGCAACCGCTGGACGATGATCTCGCTGGTCTTCCTGACGTGCTCCCTCCTGTCAAAAGCCTGGGGCATCACCCTGCCGTTGGTGCTGGTCGTACTCGACATCTACCCTCTCGGTCGCATGGCTTCGGGAACGTGGAGAAAGGACGTGAAGGACTTGCTGACCGAGAAGGCTCCCTACTTCGCCCTCTGTGCGGCGGCGGCCCTGCTGGCGATCTCGGCGCAGAGAGCCCAGGGCGCATTGCAGTCCGCATCGGACCACGGGTGGGCGGAGCGCTGCATGCAGGCCGCGTACGGGTTGTGCTTCTACCCGGCCAAGACCATCTGGCCGGCGGGGTTGTCGCCACTTTACCTTCTTGAGCAGACCTTCAATCCCTGGGAACCGATCTACATTCTCTGTGCACTGATCGTCGCCGGGCTCACCTTTGCGGTGACGGCCTTTCGGCGCGCGGCACCGGGAGTCTGCGCGGCCTGGTTCGCGTACGTCCTCATCGTGTTGCCCGTCCTTGGTCTTGCACAGAGCGGCCCGCAACTGGTCGCCGACCGTTACAGTTACCTTGCCGCCGTGCCTTTCAGCCTTGTTGCCGCCGGCGCGCTGCTCATCGTGCTCCGATTGCCCGGACGCGCCATACCCCGCTTCGCAGCCGTGGCGGTGGCCGTCGCGATCGGCTTGTTGAACTTCCAGGCGCGGCGCCAGACCGCCATTTGGCACGACGGCATGAGCCTGTGGAATCATGCCGTCGAACGCGATCCCGAGAACTACATTGCCTACAACAATCGCGGAAATGTCTATCGCACGCTCGGCGACCGCGACAAGGCCCTCGACGACTACATGCGGGCAATCCTCCTTTTCCCCGCCTATGCCGACGCCCACAGCAACCGCGGCAACCTTCTCTTCGAGGACGGTGAGTTCCTCGATGCCTTGGCGGAGTATAATGCCGCGCTTGAGAGCGACCCATCCCACGCCCTCGCCCACTTCAATCGCGCCCGCATCTACATGGAACTGCGGGACTACGCATCCGCCCGCGAAGATTACACCCGCGTCATCCGTCTGCAACCGGGCCTTGCCGACGCCTGGCTCAACCGCGCTGCCTGTCGCGAAAAACTCGGGGATCTGCCCGGAGCGGTTCAGGACATGCGGGAAGCCCTACGGCGCGCCGACCCCAACTGGCCCACGGCAAACGCCGTGCGTCAGGCCATCACAACGATTGAAAAGCGCCCGACGGACGCGCGTCGGTGACCCCTTACTCTCGGAGACATCCTGAGTTACTCGCGCACCGCCCCGCTCACCCTCTCGTAGACCGCAACCCCGAACTCGTCACTCGTGAACGGGTGCGGCCCAAAAGTCTTCACAAGGCGATACTCGCTCAACATCCAGCCCACCAGATCGCGACCGTAGTCGAGGCCGATGCGCGCCTGGCCATATTCAAACGCGGGGCGATGCACGAGAACAACGTAGTAGATCCCTGCTCGCTCCATCGCTCCGATAATTCGGTCCTCGCCCACCAGCGCGACCTGCTCGGGCAGGAGCGTGTGATACGGAGTGGGGTTCTCGTAGCCGGCCAGCAGATTGAGGGCGACGCCCTCCGGCAGGACCGCCAGCGTACGCCTCGCAGGCTGTTGGGCCCGCAGGTAGTCTGCCGCGGCCAGCATGTATTCTGTGACGGGATTCTCATCGGCGTACATGCGAAGGTGCCCTGATACATAAACTGCATGCGTCCGGGCCCGCGCTGCCCGCACACTGCTGACCACGGGCGGCAGAGACAACGTCAACAGAAGTATGGCCAGGCAACCGCGGTACAGGCCGTGAGCACGGACAGGATCTGGCGCAAGACGCGCGAAGGCGGCCGCGGGCAGCCGGTCCAACACGATCACGTAAGCGACCAGTGCGGGAACCATGGAGAAGAAACCGTAGAATCCCGGGCCGGTCCTGAATGCGATCCGCAGGACCATCACGGACGCCACCACAAAAAGAAGCAGACAGGCTGCCGATTTGTGCATCTCGGATTCCTTGGAGCGGAGTGTCTTTATCGCATAGAAGAGCACTCCGCCCAAGAGCATCAGCGGCACACAGGCATACTGCCCGGGCGCGACGGTCGCAGCAACGTGCCAGAAGAACAGTGGGACCGCCAGAACAGCGGCCGCCCACTCGATCGCACCGGGGCCTCTGCCCGGTGTCTGCTCCGCTGCACGCCTCCTCACCAACAGCACACAGATAAGATAGAGGATGAAGGCCAACGCGAGGGTCGCGAGAAGCGAGAACAATGACCGCACGACGAGGCCCGGATTGTCGAGGCCCGCGCAGTGAATCGCAAAAGAACTGCGGCCACCAAGTGCGCGGCCGAACACGCCCCAGCACGAGAGCATGAACCCTTCCCACGCATGCGTGGCTGAAAGGAACACCGCGTAGACCGCTGCAGAGATCGCCAAAGGTGAGATCAGTGCCGCGCATCGCCGCGGCGCGAAGCGGGGACTGAGAAAGAACACGCCCACAAGGGCGAAAACAATCCACAGACCCAACCCGAGGTCCGGACGCGAGAGGAGCGCCAGCGTCATCCACACTCCCCACCAAAGCAGCAGTATAGGGTGACGTTCCCGCAAGATGTACTCCACGAATGCGTAGAGAGCCAGCATGATGAACATTATGAAGAAGGTCGATGCAAGGCTATAGGGCAGAATGAAATTGAAAACGGGTAGAGCATCGTGGTCGCCAAAGGCAAACACGGCAAGGAAGATCAGCGTGAGAAGCGTGGACAACAGACGATTCAGAAAGAGGCGCCCGACGCGGTACAGGGCCGTAGCCGTTACGATCGAGATCACGAGTCCGAGACCCATGATCCAGAGCATGTCCGGCCCGAGACACCGGTACAGAAATGCAGCCGCGTAGGGGGGAAAGAGGCCATAGAGATAGAAGACGTCGCGGTAGAGTACCGCGCCACCTGCCAGGCGCGCAAAGACCCATTGGTCCCGAAACGTATCGACCAGCAGATGCCCCCAACGGAAACCAAAGACCACCAGCAGGCCCGCGTAGACTCCGGCGAACAGGGCGACCTGCAACACTTGGAGCAATGAGTCCTTTTTCATGACACGGCGTTTCCACTGGCGGCATCGCCACAAACCGGCGCCCCCCGCGCCACCATTCTCCATGCCCCCCGGGTCGCGTCAAGCGCCACGTCTCTCTCACAAAGTCGACGATATCGATGCTAAGGCTGCCGCTGTGATTCTCGTTCCGCAGACCGGCCAGGGAACATGGCCTCTGCTCTGTACTGGACCAGCACGACCTGCGCCGACGACACCAACAGGGCCTATGCCGTATATATGGACAACGGCATCGTTTCTGAAGGTCTCAAAGCAAGCCAGAAGAACTGCGCCTGGGCTGTCCGCAACGATCCTTAGGCGAAGGGACGCCATCTGCGTCCCTGCCATTTGAATCGCTCTGAGGCTAAGGCGCAGGTTCAGTCAACGAAGCACGGAAACCCCAGAACGCCGCGTCATCGCCGGGCAGAGTATTGGTGACAACCATACCCGTCTCTCCCCAACCGATGTCGGACAGGGATCCGGTAAGCAGAAGATTCGTGTAGTAGTCCACCTGGTAGAAGCGATTCGTGCTTGCCGGGAATGACAGGTACAACTCGTCGGCACCCTCATCGTAGTAGATATCCACTGCAAATACACTGCCGGACGCACCGGGATTGGTATCGGCAATGAACTCCTGCCAAGTGGTCATGCCGTCTCCATCACTATCAACGTCAATGGCGAAATCGGGATCCGACGGGCTCTGCCCCTGCTTCTGCTCAAGCCACTGGTAGAACTGATTCGTGACGGAAACCTCCGCACCGGTAGCAACGTTAATCCATCGGCCCCAGCGTTCCCATTCCCCGGCATCATCCTGCACAGTCACGTTCACATCGCGGCCGCCGAGTTCTGAATACGCATGACCAACGACGGTGAGTCCGGGCCCGTTGGTGAACGTGCCGTCGCCGAATGCCCAGAGGTAGTTGGTGATCGTCCCGTCATCGGTGGCCGAAGCCGAGAAATAGGCCACACTGGACGTCGCGACGATGTCGGGGATACTGACAGAAACCTGCGGCGGATTGGTAAAGACGGTGCGCCTGTACGTATCATACGCAATCCGCTGCAGGAAAGTGGCATAGTTCTCATTAGTGAAGCTGATGACCGTGGGAGAACCGCTGTTCTTGTAATACGGAAGACCTTCCGTTGACTCATCATACAACATTGAGTAGACAACGCAGGAAATGAGATACGTGCCAGCCGCAGCAGGATGTTCGGAAGCATCGCCGCTTAATACCGGAGGATTCGGATTCGCGGCCTGTCGATGGACGCGGTACATGGCGCGGCCGAATGGCATCACGACCACATTGGCATACTGGGCGGCCACATTCGTGTATAGCGCGGTCAAGTCGACCTGCGAATTCATGCCTCCCGTGGCCAGAATATTCGTCTTCGCCGGCCAGGGCTCATAGAGCCCGATCGTGGCTCCTGCATGATTGACCTGAATGGTCTGTATCATGAGGTTAAGGTAGTAAGGGAATTCGTTGGTTCTCCAGTCCGAGTAGAATACCCCTTCCTCCGTTGTGCTATTCAGTGAAAGCTCGTTGATGCCGTAGAAGTCAAACTCATTGGCCGCCAGCCAGTCCAGGGTGTTTGTCTCCGTGCAATGCATTTTCAATGTGCGTCCCGCAAGGGCCCTCATACCCGTCTCGATCGGATGACCGGCGACCGCGGCAATGTCGTATAGAATGAACGGGTAGGATCCGTTGTAGTAGGTGAAGCTGTTCCCCACACCGGCAATCGTCATTTCCGGCGTGACCGTGGGGCTGACAGGATCTTCGGAAACAATCAACGAGAGAATCTCCACTCCGACAAAGGTGCCGTTGTTGTCGATAGCACCCGCGACGATGCCCATACCGCCGGTGGGATCCTTGATGGGGGTTGAGAGTTCTCCGGACACTTGTACAGCGGTGTCGGTCAGGCCCAGCGTGCAGAAGAGACTGCCGTTGTTCGTTACCGACAGACCGATAGTCAGCTGATCGCCGAACTGGTTGGTCGCCGTAACTTCGGATGTAAGGTTCCAGTCAAATACGCTGGTGTTGATGGTGGGAGTCGGCGTGTAGTCGTACCGTGCGAGCACAACCTGATCTGAGCTTGAGTAATTCCACTTCTTGACGATCTGAATGGTGCTCATGGACGAGTTTGTCTCATTGCGACCCAGGAGAAGATAGTAAAGCGGATACGTGTTAGCCGTGGCATTCGTTCTCATTCTCCACCCCATGGCGAATAAGGTTTCCGCCGCGGAAGTATTGTAGAGACGGAAAGAGCATTGGACTTTGAGCGAATTGGTCACGTACGCCGGTTTGATACGCAAGCCGGGCTTCTGCCCGTAACGCCCGAGCATGCGCAGGGAATTGTTCGTCCAGATGACCGGAGCATGAGTTCCGGACACATTCCCCATCGTGCCCACCTGGCTGTAGGTGAAATCGTTTGTCACGGCCGTACTCGACAGATCCGCCGTATAGACTGGCGCATATCCAGCGTATGACGAGGAGAGTACTAAACACAGGCCCAGGCAGATAGTCGCTTGTTTTGTCCAGTTCATCAGATGTTTTCCTTTTCGCGAGTGCGTGATCTTCAACCTCAGTTTATGACGTTCGTCGAGCGCAACGACCGATCTCGAAGCTGACCGCCGACGCCTGATGCCGGCCCCGCCCTTGATGCACATTCTACAATACTAGTTTTATACATACTACTATATCCCAGTCTTGTCGTCATGTAAAGCGTCTCCTGCACTTCTTTTTTGCATGCATTCCCGTAGTACTGCCGGTCGTTGCCGGACATCCCACCCGGGCATCACACACGTGTTGCTTCAGGGAATCAGCATTGGGTAGTATGAACACTGATGAACACGCAAATTCTCATTCTGATTATCGAGGCACTGGCCGTCTACTTTCTGGTTCTCGGTTCGCATTCGCTCCGTCACCGCTTTGGACCGGTACACTTCTACGCGTTGATTGGGGGCATTACCGCCGTGATGTCCTGGGTTACGGATGCGGGCATGAAGGTGCAGGCCATGGGCGTGACATTCTACGTAGGATCCACGGTCTTCTACACGGCACTGCTCTTGGGCGTCTTCGTGATCTACGTGTTTGACGGGCCGAAAGTGACGCGGATCATGATTTCGACCATTGTCGGCGTCTCCGCCATGGTGCCTGTCATCGCCATGCTGCTGCATATGCAGAACGCACTGATCAGCGATATTCCCTTGCGGGATGTCCCTATGCCCAGTCTCCGCATCAATACAGCGTCCGTAGGTACGACGATCGTGGATTTGCTTTTCCTGGCCATCGCCTGGGAGTTTCTGGGAAGACCCTCTTTCCAGTTGAAGCTGAGCATTCGCACGTTTCTGACTCTTCTGGGTGTAATGTGGCTGGATGTAATCCTGTTCACCACTGCTGCGTTCGGCGGCGCCCCCGACTACTTCAGCATCATGAAGGGGACTCTCATCACGCGCTTCCTCGTTGCCGTTTCGGCGTCACCGATGCTCTTCGCTTATATTCACCTGCAGAAACGACGCGAAGATGTTGTTATCGAGAATCGACCTGTCCTGTCTATCCTGAGACAGTTTGCGGAAATCGAAGAAGAGCTCGGGGAAGCACAGAAAGAAATCGAGCGACGTAAGAAAGCGGAAGCCGAATTGCAGAAGGCTCTGTCCGAGGTAAAGACGCTCCGCGGCATGATCCCCATCTGTGCCGGGTGTAAAAGCATTCGCAATGACCAGGGATACTGGCAGAGAATCGAGAGCTATATTCAAGAACATTCCGAGGCGGAATTCAGTCATGGCCTCTGTCCTGAGTGTATGAAGAAGTACTACTCTGATCTTCCAGAGGATGATCACTCGGCGTAGTGCGGGGCAGCATCTCGGCGGCTACCTGGTATCCTCCCTGCTGAATGGAGACAAGACACATGAAGACGCAACCTATCGGTTCATCCGCCCTCCTCTCAACTCGACTGGCCTACGGCTGCATGCGCCTGCCGACCGGGAAGGACCGCGACTCACGCTCAGAAGCTGCGGCTGCGGTAATGTCTGCTTTTGAAGCGGGGTTCACACTCTTTGACCACGCGGATATCTACGGACATGGGGGCTGTGAACAGGTCTTCGGAGATATTCTCAAAGAGACCTCGTCCATCCGGCGCGAAGCCTATCTCATCGCGACAAAATGCGGCATCCGTTTTGCCGATGACCCGCCTGGCGCTCCTCACCGCTATGACTTCTCGAAGAAGCACATCATCTGGAGTTGCGAGCAGTCTCTAAAGCGTCTCTCCGTCGAAACGATCGATATCTACCAGCTCCACAGGCCGGACCTGCTGATGAATCCAGACGAAGTCGCGGAAGCCTTTTCCTCCCTCAAGCAGGCCGGAAAAGTCCGTTTCTTCGGCGTCAGCAACTTCTCACCCAGTTTTACGGCATGTCTGCAAAGCTCGCTTGATGAACCCCTGGTGGTCAACCAGGTGGAAATCCATCCCGGCCGCCTCGACTGTTTCTACGACGGCACTCTGGACCAGTGCATCGCGCGGGAAATGACACCCCTCTCCTGGTCACCGCTCGGAGGCGGATGGCTTGGTTCAGGCGGAAAGGTTCCTGACCTCCATCCCCGGAGAGACTGCCTGATCGAGATTCAGCAGACTCTTGACCAACTGTCCCGCCGCTATGAAGTAACCCGGACCGTTCTGGCCCTGGCCTGGCTCCTGAAACATCCTTCCGGCATCATTCCCATCATCGGATCCTGCAACCCCGATCACATCAGGGAATCCGCAGCGGCGACAGAGGTCAAAATGGGGCGTGAGGATTGGTATAGCATTCTCAACTCCGCCCGTGGCGCCCCCCTGCCCTAGCAAAGAGTCCGTTAATCAAACCAAGAGCCGCAGTGTGGCAACAAGGTTGCTTTTTTTTGAGACAGACATGACGGGCGTGATCTGCTAAAGTGGCGCGAATTTGTGTAATAGGGCCCGTATTTACTGCAGGAGAATCCGGGTCTCTTCGGAAAACCTGCCAGATAAAGGCCGCCTTATGGCGGTATAGTACAATGAAAAATACACCAGCCAATATGGCTAAAGTCTTCGCTAAGCGTGCCACTCTTCTTGACGAACAGGCCGCACGAGCAGATATCCGCAGGGCCCGCGCTCTCAAGCTTGGAAATCAAAGGGAGGCGGACGGAGCGAAGAGAACTGCAGAGGACGCACGCCACAGCGCCCGCCTGTATCGAGCTAAAATCGAGCAGTAGAATTGTTCAAGGTACGGCTCTGCCCGTGGCAGAGGACGATCTAAGAGAGGACAATGGTTATGAATCGAGTCAGACGAATTAAGTGGTCGGTCGTTCTGCTGATCCTCGCTGTCGGGGCGATTCAACTCGTTCCGGTCGACCGGACAAATCCTGAGGTTGAAACAGAGATCGCCACCAGTTCGAATGTGCACTCGGTACTTCGGCGGGCATGTTACAACTGCCATTCCAACGAGACCGAGTGGCCCTGGTACAGTCGCGTCGCTCCGATTTCGTGGCTCGTGGCGCGCGATGTACACGAAGGCCGTGACAACATGAATTTCTCGACATGGAATCGCCTTACTTTAAACGAGCAGAGCGTGGCCATACGCAGGTGCTGGAAGAAGGTCGAGGAGCGGGAGATGCCTCCCTGGTTCTACCTTCTTCCTCATCCTGAAGCGCGCCTCTCCACCGACGACCTCTCGGTCTTGCGCGATTGGGCGATGGCGGTCGACAGGAACTAGTCGCACGCGCGGCGCAGGAGCAGATACCTATTTAAGTACCGATGTGCAAACACCATCCGCAGGCAGAAAGGACGACACGTCATGGCTCGTGAGAAACGCAGTTTTCCTGATAAACGTATTCCGCTGGAGGTCCGCAAGGCCTCTATAGGAGATATTGAAACGATCCAGGCCCTGAGTGAGAAGGTCTACGCGGGCTCAGGCATGGGCGCCTATCCCGCCGACATGTTACGCGGGCAAATTAATCAGTTTCCCGAAGGACAGTTCGTCGTGGTCCACGGCGAAAGGGTTATTGCCTACTGCGCCACGTTCATCATTTCGGGGGATATCGCTCTTAAACCTCATAGCTGGATGGAGATTACAGGGGGCGGATACGCCGCACGGCATGATCCTGATGGCGACTATCTCTACGGCATGGAGGTATGTGTTGATCCGGAGTACCGGGGCTTCCGCATCGGACAGCGCCTCTACAACGAGCGCAAGAAGCTCTGCCAGGAATGGCGACTTAAGGGTATCGTGTTCGGAGGACGTCTGCCGTCGCTGCACCGTCGCATCAAACAATACGACCACGTCGAGGCCTACGTCGAAGCGGTAAGACAGAAGAAACATCGCGACCCGGTGCTCTCCTTCCAATTAGGAAACGGTTTTGAGATTCTCGGCGTGCTTCCTGACTATCTCCCCTTCGACCGCGAATCGATGGGCTATGGAGTTCATCTGCTGTGGCGCAATCCCGCAGTGGCCGACGAACAGGAGGAATTGCGGCCGCATCGTTACGGCGGACACCTGCCCGATACCGTGCGCGTCGCGGTCGTCCAGTACATGCAGCGTAAAGTGAACTCATTCGAGGAGTTTCTCTCGATTGTTGAATACTTCGTGAATGTGTGCTCGGACTACAAGGCCGACTTCGTTGCATTTCCCGAACTGTTCGCATTGCAGTTGCTCTCTATCGATAACCAGGAGCTCTCCTGCCAGGAATCGATCGAATCTCTGACGAAGTATACCCCGCAGTTCAAAGACGCCTTCAGCGAGATGGCACTCCGCTATAACGTCAACATCGTGGGCGGAACGCACCCTACGCGCATGGAGTCCGGTCGCGTGGAAAACGTGTGCTACATGTTTCTTCGCGACGGGAGAATTCACGAGCAGGCCAAAATCCATCCAACACCCAACGAAGTGTTCTGGTGGAACATCGAGGGCGGAAACACGCTGCAGGCCGTGGAGACGGATTGCGGGAGCGTCGGCGTGCTCATCTGTTATGACGCTGAATTTCCCGAGTTGGCGCGGCATCTTATTGATCAGGGGGCGCATATCCTGTTCGTGCCCTTCTGTACTGATGAGCGCCAGAGCTACCTGCGTGTGCGCTACTGCTGTCAGGCGAGGGCTGTGGAGAACCAGTGCTTTGTTGTCATGGCCGGCAATGTCGGAAACCTGCCCCGGGTCGCCAACATGGATATTCAATATGCACAGAGCGCGATTTTCACTCCATGTGATTTTCCTTTTGACCGCGACGGCATTGCGGCCGAGACGACTCCGAACACGGAGATGGTCGCCTTTGCCGACTTGCGGATAGAATCCCTGCGAGCGGCGCGCAATAACGGCACTGTTCAGAATCTCAAAGACCGCCGTCACGATCTGTATCGCGTGGATTGGCGCACGCCCGGCAACATCACTCCTACGAATAGATGACGCTGACAATCTACGTTGATTTTGCGATGCCCGCGGACGCCTTTGCGTTGCTGAAGGAGGGAACTCGCAAGCATGAGCTTCTCCTCCCCGAATCACCGGCCGCCTCTGTGCTGGATCAATCGGAATGCGACCCCCGGTTTGCGATGGCGGACATCGCGTTCGGCCAGCCTGATCCCGCCTCGATTAATAAAGCGACAAAACTGAAATGGATTCATGTCAGCACCTCCGGAATCACCCGCTATGACACTCCGGAATTTCGGCGGCTTCTGTCCGAGCGGAACATCGCGATGTCAAACAGCGCGAGCGTTTACGCAGAAGCGTGCGCCGTTCACGCGTTAAGCTTCATACTTGCACAAGCGCGACAACTACCCGCCGGTCTCGTCACGCGCACGGAAGGCGGCACGGACAAATGGCTGGAACTGCGCAGCAGATGTTCCACCCTCCGGGGCCAAACCGTCGTAATCGTCGGCTACGGGGCCATCGGCAAACGGCTGACCGGAATGCCGCTGACTTAAGACCACTTTCGGATGCGCCAGGCAAAGAAAGGCACAGCCCTGACGGGCTTAACTACAAACAATGGATGAAGTTCGCATTGTTTGTAGTCAATGCCGTAAGGCATGTCGTGGTCTTAAGTCAGCGGCATTC
>JAHIZV010000167.1 GCA_018814445.1 Verrucomicrobiota bacterium
AAGGCGCCGTCAGCCGAACTGGCGAAAGCCCGGGTGGAAACACTGAGGAAATATCGCTGGAGCAGCTTCCGTGCGTACGCAGGCTATGAGAAGCCCCCGAAGTGGCTGAGTACCAAAGAGGTGTTGGGCCGGGTAAAGGGAAAAGGCAGAAGGGGCTATACCTTAAAATATAAACTAGGGCTTGCCGGCGGGTATTCGCGGGGTAGAATGCACGGATGGCAAGACGACTTAGAATCGAGTTTCCGGGAGCGATTTATCATGTGATGAATCGGGGGATCGACCGGAGATCCCTGTTTCGAAGCGAGCAAGACGCAGTCCGGTTTGAGGAGAGCCTTGCCGAATGCGTCGATATCTACCAGGTGCGAATCCATGCCTACGCCCTCCTTCCGAATCACTTTCACCTGCTCGTAGAAACCCCTGGGGCCAACCTGGGTGTGTTCATGCAGGCTCTGCAGACCCGTTACGGGGTTTACTTCAATAAGAAGCACCGCAAGAGCGGGCACGTATATCAGGGACCCTACAAGGCGATCCTGGTCGAAGCAGATCAGCACCTGCTCAAGCTGAGCCGCTACATCCACCTCAACCCGGTTCAAACGAAGGAGTACGAAGAGAAACCCATACAGGAGATTATCAAAGCTCTGCGGGAGTACGGAAGGAGCAGTTACCGGGGATACGTCCACCTTGAGAAAAGGAAAGAGTGGGTAAGCTATGAGCTGTTGGAGGGTCAGGTGAACGCATGGTTCGGGGAGAGAAGGGGCAGTTACCGGAAGTACGTGGAAACGGGACTGGCTGAGGACGATATGGATATTGCACTGGCAATAGGAAGGGGAGGTCTGGCTCTGGGCACCGCTGAATTCGTGGAGAATATCAAGGAACGATACCGCGGCAGGAAGGACGCAGGGGCGAGGAAGGCTGAGGACATATCGGATCGGCGGACCGGCCGACAGACAACGGCTGAGGAGATCCTGAATGCGGTGGTGAGCGGACTCGGCATTGAAGAACGGGACATGATGCTTCGTCGCGGAGGTGCAATGTATCGCGGTGTAGCTGCCCGGATGCTGCTGAAATACGGAGGAATGACGCAACGAAAAGCGGCGGAGATTCTGCATGTGTCAACCGGCGCGGCCATCAGTGTGAGACTGAAAGAACTGGATAGGGAGTTGAAGAATAACCGTTCGCTGGCCAGGAAGGTGAGCATGGTTGAGAAGCGCCTGAAAGGTCAGTGATACCTGTATTCTATATTTTAAGGTATAGCCCTATCCGCCCGCAATGTCGCGCGAAGCGCATCTGACCAATGACGGGCGGCTATTCCGGTGATTGCTTTCTTGCGGAACCGCCTATTATCTGCGACAAGAGTGTTGTCTCTCCGCATATGTCGGCGGGTTTCGAAAGGGCGATTGTTGCCGGCTTTCCACCAGATACTGTTGGATAAGGTTCAGCGGGTCATTTCCGAACATGAACTCGTCGCACCCGGTTCACATATCGTGGTCGGTGTTTCCGGCGGTGCCGATTCCGTAACGCTTCTTTATGCGCTTCATTATCTTCAGAAGAAGCTCGAGATCAGCCTTGTCGTCGGTCACGTGAATCATCAGTTGCGCGGGGCGGCCGCAGAGGAGGACGCGCGCTTCATTCAGCAGTTGTCGTGGCGTCTGGGACTGCCTTTCTTCAGCACGAAGGCGGATGCTCACGGGCTGGCGAAGGAAGAAGGACTTTCGATTGAAATGGCGGCGCGGCGGGCTCGACACGCTTTCTTCAGGTCGCTGATCATCGCAGGAATGGCTGACCATGTGGCGCTGGCTCATACCGCGGACGATCAGGCGGAGACGGTTCTGCTCAAACTCGCGCGCGGCACCGGCATCCAGGGACTTGGAGGCATGCCCTACGACACGGAGATCGATGGCCTGCGCATTGTCCGGCCTCTTCTGGATGTAACCCACGAAGAAGCCATCAGCTTTCTCGGGATTCATCACCTCAAATGGAGGGAGGACGCTTCCAACCGCGAACTGCATTTTCTGAGGAACAGGGTTCGCCATGAGGTGATTCCTCTGCTTGAGAACCGTTTGAATCCACAGGTGAGGGAAGCGCTCATTCGGATGGCCGAACTCATGAGGGCGGAAAACGACTGGCTTAACGAACACGCTGTGGGTCTTCTTTCAAAATGTGCCGGAGACGGAGAAGGCGCCGTGCTCAATGTGCAGAAACTGAACCGCTACCCGCTGGCGATGCGCCGGCGGATGCTTCTCAACTGGCTTATTGCCTCGGGCGTAGCTGCGAATCGGATAGATTTCGACCTCGTTCGCCGTGTTGAACTCATGGCGCGCTCGATACAGGGAACCCGAAGGCTTTCGCTGGGCGACGACAAGGACGTATTGCTCAGGTACGAAGAGCTGTCCATCGAGCCCGCCGCCGACGCTTCACAGGTCGCTTCGCCGTTCAGGATGGCTTTGGGTGTTCCCGGTGAGTCTATCCTGCTTGAGCCCGGACTTCGGATTCAGACGAACTGGTCCTATGAAATCATCAAAGACAAAGACGGCAGGGTCGGTGATCTGCCGGCAAGCGCAAGTCTGAGCCGCGAAGCGATCGGCGAGTCCAGACTCTTTGTCCGTTCCTGGCGGCCGGGCGATCGAATCAAGCCGTTGGGCATGAAGGGCAGTAAGAAGATCCAGGATCTGCTGGTCGACGAGAAAGTGCCCCGCGACCGCCGCGGATCCATACCTCTTGTCGAGTGCCGGCGGGAAATCGTCTGGGTTCCCGGCTACCAGGTGGCCAGCGGCTGGGAGGTCCGAAAGGGTGAGAAAGCTCTTCACGTGCAAATCGAACGATGTTGACCCGAAGCCGTCGAATTCCGGGAGCCCTCTCCTTCTTTGTTTATCGTGTGATTCAGGGCCGGAAGCATGTACTCTATTAGTTCGATACTCGTTGAAAAAGGATTGGTTCGGTAGTAGGTTGACACATTCACAGTCAAGAAATCGCAATTCCTTAAGATATTTGGATACCATCGCACTATGAAAGAAGGACAAGGCAGCAAGAAGGAAGCAGGGCACATAGGCCAGAAGTTCCCGATTCGGGGGCTCGCGATGTGGCTGCTTCTACTGGCCTTTTCGCTCAGCATGTACCAGTTCTTTCACCAGGGGCAGGAGAAGTACGAGCTGATCGCATACAGCCCCGACTTCGTGAATCTTGTCGAACAGCAGAAGGGACGCATCCGGAACTGCGAAATTGTCGTCCTCGCGTCAAATCAGAAGTACATCCGCGGCGAACTGCTGGATGACGAAACGGCGAAGCCGAGGAAGTTCAAAGTCGATATAGTGGTGATGGAGTACCATCTGAAGTGGCTCGATGAGAACGGTGTCCAATACAAGTTCGTGTACCAGAACCAGTATCTTCAGCAGATCCTGTCGGGCGCCCTCCCGTTTCTGCTTATTCTCGGTCTGCTCTATTTCTTCTTTGTCAGGCAAATGAAGATGGCCGGCAGAGGCGCGATGAATTTCGGTAAGAGCCGCGCGAAGATGCTCATGCGTGACCGCAATAAGATTACCTTCAGTGATGTCGCGGGCATCGAGGAAGCGAAGGAGGAAGTGAAAGAAATTATCGACTTCCTCAAAGATCCCAAGAGGTTCCAGAAGCTGGGCGGCCGCATTCCGAAGGGCGTCATGCTTGTCGGTCCTCCGGGAACGGGCAAGACGCTGCTGGCCAAAGCTATCGCGGGTCAGGCAGAAGTCCCGTTCTTCAGCATCAGCGGGTCCGATTTTGTCGAGATGTTCGTGGGCGTCGGCGCATCCCGGGTGCGCGACATGTTTGAACAGGGCAAGAAGCATGCTCCCTGCATCATCTTCATTGACGAGATAGACGCGGTCGGTCGAAGCCGTTTCAGCGGCATCGGCGGAGGACATGACGAGCGTGAGCAGACACTGAATGCGCTCCTCGTTGAGATGGATGGATTCGACACGCAGGAAGGGGTGATCATTATCGCCGCGACAAACAGACCCGACGTGCTCGATCCGGCCCTTCTACGGCCCGGAAGATTCGACCGTCAGATCGTCATAGACCTGCCTTCTCTGGAGGGAAGGACGGAGATACTCGGAATTCACGCGAAGAAGATCAAATTATCGCCCGATACGGACCTGCGGCGGGTTGCTCGCGGTACGCCCGGCTTCTCGGGCGCCGATCTCGCGAATCTGATCAACGAGGCCGCCCTTCTGGCCGCGCGCCGCAACGCGGAACTGGTCGAGCTTCCTGACCTGGAAGAAGCGCGCGACAAAGTGCGATGGGGCCGTGAACGCAGAAGCAGGATGCTGGATGAAGGTGAGAAGAAGCTGACGGCCTTCCATGAAGCAGGTCACGCTATCGTCATGCAGGTTCTTCCCGAGAGCGAGCCGCTGCACAAGGTCACGATCATTCCACGCGGACGGTCCCTCGGCTCCACGATGCAGTTGCCCGAGAAGGATCGCTATACCGAGAGCAAGAGCAAACTCGTTTCGATTCTGATTGGCCTCATGGGCGGCCGCGCAGCCGAAGAACTTGTCTTCGGCGACATTACCACGGGCGCCTACAGCGATCTGAAACAGGCAACACGAATCGCTCGTGCGATGGTCTGCGAATGGGGTATGAGCGAGATGCTTGGCCCGCAGACTTTCGGTAATCGCGAAGAACATCTGTTTCTCGGCAGAGAGATATCGAAGAGCTTCGAATACAGCGATGAAACGGCTCAGAAGATTGACGCCGAAGTCAGCTCTATTGTCCGGGACAGCTACGACCGCGCGAAGCAGATACTGGTCGAGCATCGGCGCCATCTGGAGATGCTGGCTGAACGCCTTCTTGAACGGGAGACCGTGGACGGCCGTGACGTCGAGGAGATTGTGGAATACGGACGTGTTCTTGATGAGATCGAGCGCGCCGAAGCGGACGCAGAGAGCCCTGACGGGGAAACGGCTCAGTCCGGAAGTCCGTCCGCAAAGGAATCTCCTGCGGAAGAACATCCCGAACCGCCGCTGACTCAGACCGAAACCGGACCTTCTGTCGCTTAGCCCCTGTGCTCATGAATGCGAGCCTCAGGTCACAGTTAACCTGGCAATGCCGGGAGAAGACTCTTCATCTTGGTGCCCGGACGCTGATCATGGGCATTCTCAACGTGACGCCCGATTCCTTCTCGGATGGCGGTCGGTTTTCTGATGTGTCAGCCGCTGTTGCCCGCGCCCTTGAGATGGAACAGGAGGGGACCGACATCATCGACATAGGAGGTGAATCGTCGCGGCCCGGCTCCGCCAGGATTTCGGAAGAAGAGGAACTTCGCCGGGTCATGCCCGTGGTCGAAGGCATTATCGGCAGAGTCGAATGCCTGGTCTCCATCGATACTATGAAAGCCGGAGTTGCCGACCGTGCCATGGAAGCCGGGGCGCATATCATCAACGATGTATCAGCGCTGACAGCGGACGAATTGATGCCTGACGTGGCCCTGAGATACCGGCCGGGCCTCGTGCTGATGCATATGCAGGCTACCCCGGAGACCATGCAGGAAAATCCCGTATACGAAGACGTGGTGAGTCAAGTCGCAGAATATCTTCGAACGAGAATAGCTGATCTGGCCTCCTGCGGCATCGCCCCTGAATCTATCGTCGTTGACCCGGGAATAGGTTTTGGCAAGACGCTCGAACACAACCTTGCCCTGCTTAATGGAATTGGGCGGCTCGGAGGTGGGAGGCCCGTTCTCGTCGGCGCGTCACGCAAGCGTTTCATCGGTTCAGTGACAGGCCGGGAAGTTGAAGAACGACTGGCGGGAAGTCTCGCCGCCATGTCCTGCGCCATTCTCCGCGGCGCCCATATTATGCGAGTGCATGACGTAAAGGAGTCTTGCGATGCCGCCCTTATCGTGGATAAACTCATCCACGAGCAGGCACGTCATGAATCTTCTGAGACAGATTCCATTGCCGGGATGGACGGGAATAATTGAGATTCTCGTCCTCGCCGCATTGTTCTACTACATAATCCTGTTTTTCCGCGGCACCCGGGGCGCCGCAGTGCTTTCAGGTTTTGCGGTTCTTCTTTTTGCCCTGCTGGCCCTGACTCACTTCTTTCATCTGGATGCCCTGAACTGGATTATCCAGCGATTCTCGGTCTATCTCGCCGTAGCGTTTCTGGTCATATTTCAACCTGAGATCCGGCGGGCCCTCGCGGAGCTGGGCAAACAGCACGTGTTCGCCTCTACGAGGACGGAACGCAGTCTTGTGGATCATGTTGTCAAAGCTGCGTTTCTATTATCAGAGAGAAAGATCGGTGCGCTGATCGCTTTGGAGAGGGAGATCGGCACACGCGCGATCCAGGAGACGGGCACGCGGATTGACAGCAGTGTCAGTCCTGAGCTGCTCGCAAGTATTTTCTACCCTCATACGCCGCTTCATGACGGAGGTGTCATCATAAGAGACGACCGCATTCTTGCTGCAGGTTGCGTCTTTCCCCTGTCGAGTCGTCATGTGCTGAGTAAGTCGCTTGGTATGCGGCACCGGGCTGCCGTGGGCATGACGGAGGAAACAGACGCAATCGTTGTGATTGTGTCGGAAGAGACGGGTGCGGTGTCGCTCTCCTACAAGGGGCGGTTGAGCCGGGGGCTGAGTGAGGAGCGACTGCGTCGATTCCTGTCAGCCGTACTGATCAAGAGCAAGCAGGCAAAGAGCCGCCTCTCCCGGGTAAAGGAACAGTTGGACCTGACCCCCGAGGGCGTAGCCAAGACGGAAGAGAAGAAGGTGGAGGAACTTGAAGACCATGTCTGAGGTGAGTGATAAGACAAAAGCCGTCTTCGCAAAGGACAAGTGGATTCTTCTTCTGTCTCTCTTTCTTGCTGTTGTCAGTTGGTACACGATACGCGAGATCATCAGTTTCGAGTCATCACTGCGCAACGTTCGCGTGATCGTCCTTGTCGATGAAGGCTGGGCCGTGCTCGACCAGGATCCTGAAACCGTGGCGATCCTTTTTCGCGGGCCGCAGGAGGACATCAGAGCACTGACGCAGGAGAAAGTGGAAGTGATTGTCGATATGAGAGGACAGGCTCTGGACGGGGTTGCGACGGTGCCTCTGGATCCGTCGATGGTCAATGTGTCCGGTTCGGCCAGAGCCGTCAGCTTCTCACCCGATGAACTTACGCTGGAACTGGACCGGGAGATCGAGAAACAACTTCCCGTCAAAGTCGATATGCAGGGCAGACTGCCCGTGGGGTACGAACTTGAGCAGGTCGTTTGCCAGCCCGTGTCGGTGGTGGTCGGCGGGCCACGGCAGAAAGTAGAGAAACTGGAAGTCATAAGGACCGTTCCTCTTGATCTCAACGGACGTTTGCAGTCGTTCGACAGGAAAGTGTCGCTGGTGCCCCCGGAAGGCACCTGGGACGCGCGGCTTGCGCCTGACCGTGTGACGGTGGAGGTTAAGATTGTCGAACGGGCGGCGGAGAAGACTTTTACCGATGTTCCTGTTCAAATCATGCTTCCGCCCGGCGTCGGGGCTCTGGGCGATGCAGGTCCTCAATTTGTCGAGATTGTTATTCGTGGAAGATCCGAAGATGTCGACATGCTGGATATGAGCAGTGTTCACGCTTTTGTCGTCTGTTCAGATCTCGATCCTTCAGTTTCCTATGAACTGCCTGTGAAGGTCTTCGTGTCGGGCCGCATCAGTGTTGAATCCGTGTCACCCGCTTCTGTTAAAGTGACACTGAAAGAATTCTAGCGCGCCCGTTTGAGGCGGGTGATGTCCACGCATGTTTACTGCTCATGGATTATGAGACGTATCGCTATATTGAGTCTGCTTCTTGTCTTCTTCGCCGCTGAACGAGGAATCGCGAACACTAACGGATCGCCGGAGAATGCGTCTGTGGGAAGTCCGGCGGCAATCGGCATGGCGGATTTGCCGACTCTTACCGCTCGCGGCTTTGACTTTCTCCAGCAAGGTAAACTGGACGAGGCTGTGGAGGCGTTCAGTGTCTTGCTGGATCAGTATCCCGACGCCAAGGAAGCGCGCTTCGGATTAGGAACGGTCTATATCAGACAGGATAAATACCGGGAGGCGCTTGATATACTGGTGCCTATGATGGAAGAGAATCCGGAGGATGTCTCGCTGTACAACAACGTGGCCTGGCTCTATGCGACAGCGAAAGATCCAACCGTTCGCGATGGCAAGAAAGCCATCGCAATGGCACAGGCAGCGCTTCTGAGGAGACCGGGCGACTATCACGTGTGGAGTACGCTTTCCGAAGCCTACTATGTGAATGGCCAATACGACAAAGCCATGCGGGCCGCTGAAGAGGCGCTGACCGGGTTCCGCCTGGCGGGGGCACAGGATTTCTCGAACCTGCAGACGTACTACCTGCAACTGGACAAATGCCGCAAGGCAGCCGACGCGATGAGTGTGTTCAAGTAGACGTCTCTCCTCTGCACTGCGCCGGTATTCCTCTTGATATGCGTTGGAAGTCGCGGAATACGCGATATCGGAATAGTCAACAGCAATGGCAGTGAAGCTTCCGGCTGGATTGCTTCACTTGCGGGCTTACAGACCATGGCGAGATGTTCAGTTCGCAATGACGCACACGCATACCTTCCGGCATCTGGAATCCGGTATCCCGCATCCGGCTTGCGGCTCACACTTCCTTCAACTCGATCGAATAGAGATACCGTTTGACCTTGCTCGTAGAAGTCTTTTCGAATTCTTCGGTCCGGATCTGAATCCTTCGCGGCCGTTTGTAGTCGGCGATATCCTGCGTGACTCTCTTGACCTCTTTCCGCAGAAGATCCTCAAGTTCCTGATCGCTCAACGCCTTCTTCGTTTTCTCAACGTGAGCGTCTATAGCATCCTGGTTCGGCACAACGATAACCCCGACCCGCTCACCGGTTTCGCCGCCCTCCGTGTAGCCGAGAGCCAGTGCCTCGAGGATGAACTCGCTTTTGCAGACCTGGGTCTCCACTTCTTCCGGATAGATGTTCTTACCCTCCCGGTTGACGATAAGGCTCTTTTTTCTTCCGGTGATTGTTATGTAGCCTTCGTCATCGATGAAACCAAGGTCTCCGGTAACAAACCAGCCATCCTGAAAAACCTGTGCCGTCGCCTCCGGTGCATTGTAGTACCCCTTCATGATGTTGGGCCCTCGCGCGGCGATCTCGCCGATGCCTTCTCCGTTCGGATCCATGATCTTGATCTCAACGTTCTTTAGAGCCCGTCCGACTGAGCCCGGCTTGGGTTTGGCGGGTGGATTCATGGTCAGTATGGGTGCTGTTTCGGTCAGACCGTAACCTTCCAGAACGGGTATGCCCAGTTCCGCGAAGCCCTTCAGGACTTCAGGATCGGAAGGGGCGCCTCCCACGACCATAGTCCGCAGTTTTCCGCCAAGTCCTTTCAGGATTCCCTTGATGACCGGTTTCCGAAGATGGAGCGCATACAGCGTTGATGCCACCTTATTCTCCTTCAGACGCAAGCGCATTCTTGAGTACATCTTCTCGATAAGAAGGGGAACCCCGATCAGAATGGTTGGAGAGACTTCCCGCACGTTTTCACCCACCGTCTTGAGGCTTTCGATGAAGCTGATCTCCGCGCCGGCGGCGATAGGGACGAGAAGATTGGTCGTGAAGGCAAATGAGTGATGGAGAGGAAGCACCAGGAGGAAGTTGTCGTCCGCGGAAACGGCAATTTCCTCAAGAGCGGCGGCGACGTTGCTGCAGAAATTCCGGTGCGTGAGCATCGCACCCTTTTGCCGCCCCGTCGTACCTGATGTGTAGATGATCGAAGCCACGTCGTCACCCGAAGGCTTGCCCCGGTTGAAGGCGCAGTTCTCGGCATCTGCTCTATGCTGCACTCTCGCCTGGATGTCCGCGTAGTCCCGGTAGTTGACTTTGCGGGTGTGACTCGGCATCACTTCCGCCCCGCCGACAAGTATCACGTATTCCAGGTCGGGAAGGCTTTCCTCGATTTCACGGATCAGCTTGTAGGTCTTTGCACTGGCGAAGGCAACGGTGGTTTCCGAGTCTCTCAGAATGTGCGTGACCTCCTGTTCGCGAAGCTTGGCATCTACGGGAACGGCTACGGCTCCGATGCCCGTGATTCCGAAATATATCTCCGGCCACTCGGGGCAGTTGTCGAGATGGATGGCAACCTTGTCGCCGGGACGGATTTTAAGCTCTGCGAGCATCTCGGCGACGCAACGGGTATTCCTCAGGAGCTGTTGATAGGTGACTGGATGCCAGGTGCCCCTCTGCTTGTATCTCAGCGCGATCGAGCTGTCGCGCTTGGTTGCAGAATCGAGCAAGAGCTGTTTGATCGTTGTCATTGAACGCCTCCCCTTCAAAATCCGCTTTTTTCTTCCTCACAACAAGTTTCGCAAGTTACTGCAGTCTTTTGCAATACCATTTGGCCGTCCTTCCTGTCCGCAATGTGACCGTCACGTTCGCATAACCTGTTGAAATCGCCTTGATTCTGCGCGGTTCTTCATGGCATCATCCGACCTGTACGGGGGAGGTATCCGGTCAGTGAAGGGGGTTTCAGCCGGATAGGGTGTGGCGATAACTGCAAAGCGGAGGTATCGATCATGGCTAGACGTTTATCTGCATCGCTTGTGTTCCTGCTGGTTCTGACCCTTTCTGTGATTCCATACGCAGCATCGGGTTCAGGATTTGCGATTATCGAGCAGGGCGCCAAGGACATTGGCGCAGCGTTTTCCGGCGCAACAGCCGATAACACAGATCCGAGCGCGATCTTCTACAATGTCGCCGGAATCTCGTGGCTGGGGCAGGATGAACTGGCCGTAGGCGGTCATCTTATCGCTCCTTCATTCAAGTTTGAAGACGACGGTTCAAGCTATCCTTTGATCGGAGGCATGCCTATCTCCGGAAGCGAGGGTGGGGATGCCGGCGTCAATGCCTTTGTGCCCAACGTGTACTACGTCCATGGCGTTTCTGACGATCTGGCTGTTGGCATTGGTCTTCATGCTCCGTTCGGACTGGCCGTCGACTATGACAGCGACTGGGTTGGACGTTATCATGCTCTTGAGACTGAACTGATAACGCTGAATATCAATCCGTCCGTAGCGATGAAACTGACGGACAAGGTTTCCGTCGGCGCTGGACTCAGCTACCAGTATGCAGAGGCGACACTTTCGAGCGCCATAGACTTTGGCGGTTTCTCCGGGGCTCCCGGGGCCGCGGACGGAAAAGCGGAAATCACAGGCGACGATTGGGCATTCGGCTTCAATCTGGGCGTCATGGTTGTCCCAACTGAAAGCACGCGAGTAGGGCTCAGCTACCGTTCAAAAATCGACCATACACTTGAAGGCGATGCGGACTTTGATGTTCCTGCGCCCGTGGCAGCCGGTCTGATGCCGGGTCTGTTCGTTGACACGTCGGGTAAAGCCGATCTCAACCTCCCTGAAACAGCGGCACTCGGCATCTACCAGAGGGTAGGCGATGCAGTGGCTGTCATGGCCGATGTTCAGTGGACGGGCTGGAGCACTTTTGAGGAGCTCCGGGTCGACTACGGCGGAATTCAGCCTGACTCTGTTACCGAGGAAAACTGGAATGACACGATGCGGTATGCATTGGGTGCGGAGTACTACATGGACGAGGTGTGGACTCTGAGAGGCGGCGTAGCCTACGATGAGTCGCCGGTACCCGACAAGAAGCACCGTACGCCCAGAATACCGGATGCCAACAGAACATGGCTGTCAGTCGGTGTTGGCTATCAGCCCAATGCGGACGTCAGCCTCAACGCCGGTTACACCCGTCTGATTTTCGATGATTCGGAGATTGAACAGGTTGGCGCTACAGGTGATCGCCTTGTTGGTTCTTACGAGGGCTCGGTTGATATCTTCAGCTTGCAGGTCGGCTGGAAGATCTGATCTGAAGCGGATTACGCGAACAGGCCCGTCTGTGCATGCAGGCGGGCCTGTTTCTGTCGAGTCCATTGCGTGTTTCTTTGTCCCGGCGAAAGCTCTTGAGTTACGCTACTCTCGCTTCGTAGCCAAGTTCTTCAATCGCGGCAATCAGTGCAGTCGGATCAATCGCCCCGCCTGTGACAACTGCTTTTCCGGAGTGCAGATCGACCTTCGCCGACTCCACGCCCTGTGCCTCGGTCAGCGTGCGTTCGATGGTCTCCCGGCAGCGGTCGCAACGCATTCCCTCAATCTTAAACACCAGGTTTCTTTCAGAAATCGTCGCCGTTGCATCCGAGTGTCTCCAGCGTTGAGCGATCGCGTTAAGAAGCACGCCAAGAAGGATCAGGGCTGCGATATGGTGCGCAGCTGTTGCGCCGTGGTGTTCAGCATGAACCTGCATGACGGGAGGAACGATATTCATGATTTTATCAAGAAGGAGTCCGGAGCCGATGGCTGTGACGACTACCGTCGCCAGGTAAACAACCGCCGTTTTTCGCCCCAGCACTTTCCAGATGGTCGCGATGGCCGCCGCGTTCGTGGCAGGCCCTGCCACGAGGAAAACCAGAGCCGCGCCCGGTGAAATGCCGGCGTGCATGAGCGAGAAGGCGATGGGAATGGACGCTGTTGAGCAGACGTAGATGGGAATGCCGACCAGAACCATCAGAAACATTGCGATCAGACCCGACCCGAGATAACCCGCAAGGAAATCCTGACCGATGAATGCCGTCATCAAACCGGAGATGAGTATACCGGCCAACAGTGCGCGTCCGATGTCTTCGGGCAATGTGACGAACCCATACTGGACTATCCTGCGAACGCGGCCCTGGCCCGCTGCCGTACTGCAACACGCATCGGTACAGGCATCAACCTTTGCGCCTGCGGGTCCCGGATCCACGCAGTCGACGACCGTTCCGCAGAGAATGCCTGAAAGCAAAGCCGCGACAGGTCTGAACACCGCGTAGACAGGCCCGAGCAACGCGTAGGTGGCAAGAATGCTGTCTACGCCCGTCTGCGGTGTCGAAAGCAGAAACGCCGCGGTCGCTCCTTTTGTAGCGCCATGCCGCCGCAATGATGCCGCTACCGGAATTACGCCGCAGGAGCAGAGGGGCAGGGGAACCCCGAAAAGCGAGGCCTTCGCCACCCCTCCGAAACCTTTCCCTCCCAGATGACGCTCAACCGTTTCCGGCGTGACAACAACGGACAGCACGCCCGCCATCAGAAATCCAAAAAGAAGATACGGCGCCATCTGACCGAACACGGCCCATGCCTCAATCAGCACCTGCAGTGTCTTCTGAAAAATGAGTTCCATGTTGTGCGTTCCGACCAAGGACCTAAAAATGGTCTTCCAGCTTCTCGCCGCCGCGCGTATCCACATGTTTCCGGTGATAGCGGAGGAAGCTTTCGAGACCTTCTTCGCCCATATACTTACGTATCGTCTTTGGATCGCTCTCTGTCAAATTCACCAGGATTAAGCCGTCACAGACATAGCTGAATTTAGGATCCACGTTGAAACCGAGAAGTTTCCCTCCCAGTTTGAGGTACTGCTTGAGCAGAATCGGGATGCCCTTCATCTCGGTTTCAATATCTGCAATCAACGCCTCCATATCCTCCATACTCTCCACGACTCTTGGTGACCGGCGCTCGTACATTTGCTCCCGAATCGTCAGGCGAGGCGGCTTGTTCGGCTTGACCAGCTTGGCAAGGTCCGGCAGGAAGTTGTGCATTTTCAGGAAACTCACCAGCAGGTTGCGGGAACTCGATTGATAGCTGTCATTGATGCTGACCGGTCCGAAGAGGTTCTTGTATCGCGGGTTCTGTACCACAAACCGGGCAATGCCCTTCCATAACAGAAAAAGAGACGTGAAACTTCTCTGGTAGCCGGCGCAGACGAACGACCTCCCCATTTCAAGGGCGGGATCGATCTTCTCCAGCAGGGATTCCTTGTACTTGAAGAGACTGCGCGTATACAGCCCGCGAATACCGTGTTTCGGCACAATCTCGTCAGTCGGACCCAGGCGATAAGCCCCCGCAATCTCGCGTTTTTCCGGGTTCCATAGAAACAGATGGACGTAGTACTCGTCATACTCGTCCAGATCAAGCGGAAGGCCGGTTCCTTCACCCACTTCGCGGAAGGTGATCTCTCTCAGGCGTCCGATTTCCCGGAGGATGCACGGTATCTGTCCAGCTCGCCCGTACCAGGCCTCAAGACCTCCACTTTCGGCGAGTTTCTGATTTGAAGGAATACTCCGCAATTCAGCTTCCAATGCATCAGGGGCTATCGGGTCGATAACTTTCTGCAACACCAAAGTCTTCTTCCGTGCAGGAGGCGGCAGACTGATCAGTTTGCGGAATTTGTCGGTCTTTCTGTAATGAAGATTGAAGGTGTGCATCCTGAGCAGCTTCACGATCGCGTGGTCGTCCAGGTCTTTCATTCTTCCGAAGGAGATGGGATTACCGACGTGAAGCTGTACGGCCTTCCCGCGCTTTTTCAGCAACTGCCGGGGAAGCATGAGCGTGCGCACACGCGGGTGCAGGAGACCTAGAGCGTGAAACAGGGCGGTATTGGTACCCTCAAAGAGAACAGGCAGAACGGGAGATTCCGTTCTTCTTACGAGGCCGGCAATGGTGTCGGTCCACGGCATTTCAATAACAGAACGCTGACTCAGATCATAATGGGCTACCTCTCCGGCGGGAAAGCAGCCGAGAAGATGGTCGGCTTTCAACCATCGAATGCACTCCTTGAGCGGCCCTATGTTTCTACGCGCGGAGTCGCTTCGGTCAAAAGGGTCAACGAAGATGAATAGATCCTTCATGGCCTCAATCTTCGACAACATGTAGTTGGCCATTATCTTCGAGTCGGGCCTGGTCGCACACAGCAATGAAGCGAGGATGATACCCTCCAGTCCTCCCAGCGGATGATTTGCCACGACGATCAGACGTCCGTTCTTGGGAATCCTCTGAAGATCCGCTTCGGAGACTTCGTACGAGACGTCCAGCACGTCTAGGATGCGGTCCACGACGGACTGGCTACTGTCTAATGCAAGGGCATCAAGATAGACCTGATTAATGGTTGGGAGCCCGACTGCCCGCTCGATCAGTCTCAGTGCCGCTCGACGGACCGGGTTCAAGCCCGCGTCATCGAATTGGATGGGCCCGCGCCCGCTATTCACCTGTACCCGTTTGTCAGCCATGAATTTAGAAGATACTCTCGATCCTGTGTTCCGCCGGATATAGCTGATTACCTTCAGGGGAACAAGCCTTGATCCCTCTGCCGGGGAAGGGAGCGCGGCGGAGGCGGCCTACTTCCTGATAAGTTCGGGCCAGTATTTATCAGCTGCGGCAATATGGCCGCCGATATCCTGCTCCCACTTGGCCTGAACATCCTTGTCGTAGTTAAGATACAGCTTTCCTTCAATGATCTTCCATGACCCGGGGTCGATCTCGGCGGTCGATCCCTGGCTTACCGCCCATGCGCAGTATCCTCCATATTGGGGGGCATACTTTTCGGGGTCAGCAATAAAAAGGTCTCTGTGCTCCGCGCTGGCGAATCTCCATTTGGCGCCTCGCCAATCAAAGGTGAAAGACTTACTGCCCCGCACAGGGCGGTCTTCAGTGAAGTAGGCAACCGGGTCGTAACCTTTGATGGCCACCGCCCCAAGGAGCGATTTGTTGACTTCGCTCAAGGCCCGGGCGCTCGTTGCCGGCACGACGAGCACGAGCGCGACAAGCAGAGTGAATAGCATGTTCCATCTCTTCATGTGTTTGTCCTTTCGGCTATTGCACATCGGGTGCGGCCTTGTAGTCCGCAAGCATGCGACACATTTCCCGGAAAGAGCTCACAGTGTATCCCGCAGTCCGGTTCATGGACCCGATCTCAAACGCTGTCCTCCACTGCTTTCTGAGCACGCTGTACGCATAGTAAAGGCTGTTGTCAGGGTCGTAAATATGCGTCGCCTCAGAGGTGACTCCGTTCACCTCCACGATCCTAAAGTCGTCCCCCCTCCGCAGGCTGTCAATGTCCTCGGCCATCAAATCGTAGCGGCCGAAGTAAAACCCTTTGAAGCCATGACTTATTTCATCGATTCTGGCCTTGAGTTCATCGGTGAGGATCCAGCCGCCGTTCAGGAAGATCGCACCTCTGCAATGGGTTCCGATTTCAACCAGCCGGTATTCTTCACCCGCGGGTATCACATCCGTCAGCCTGTCCGCGTTTACGGCGAAATAGTGTGCGGACATACTGACAGCCCGTCTGTCGTTGAGAATCAGTTGCTCCAGAGTACGCTCTCCGTCACCCTTCACCACTGGCAGAACCTTCTCCGTGACCGACAGAATGTGCCCGCTGATCTCGTCAGGGTACCGGTAGTAGAATACGCCAAACTCCCGTCCCGGCGCGTATTCCTGAACAATGACGTCCTGCCGTATCTTTCTGAAGTAGGCTTGAATATCGTCACGCGAGCGAACAATGGATACTCCTTCGCCGCGCTGTCCCTGATCCGGTTTCAGGACCACGGGAAAGGAGAGGGATGACTCACGCATGAAGTTCTCCACGCGCACAAGCTTCTCTTCGGGACCGACCGAATCGGGAACCAGCTCATACCGCGCGATGAATTCCCGTCCTGTCCGCAGAGAATCCAGTATGCCGGTTTTTGATTCGCCGATGAAGCCGCCCGCCTTTATGCCGGGATTCGCAGCACTGAAGACCGTGAGCCCGCGGTGTTTCAGCGCCAGGTAAAGCACATGGAGTACCACCGGCGGATAGAACGCCCACAACGGCCAGAATTCCCAATGCGTGATTCTCCGAAACTTGCCCACGAGAAGTTTCCGGCCGCGTTTCGTCAAAAGCGGTTCCACAAGTTTAACGAAAAGCCAGATCAAAAAGGCGACAACAAACAATCCTATCCCCGCGAAGTGTTCGTATTTCGCGAGCCATTGCTCGGCCCGCACCCCGATCTGTGTGGATACGTAGACGAGCAGAGGAGTCCAGAGCAGACCCGCAATCGAGAAGAAGACCATCAACTTCCAGAAAGGCATTCTCAGTACGCCGGCCGCCACGAAAACAGGCAGCCTGCTTCCGGGAACGAAGCGGCTGACTATGACCACGATGGGGCCGCGCTTATTGAACCATGCCTCGCTCGATATCAGCGAATCCTTGGATATCCACCATCTGAAGGGAGCTCGTGCGAGCACCGCGGGACCGAGCGCGCGTCCGGCAAGATAGAGCAGGGCATCACCCACAAGAATCCCGAGAAAGCAGGCCGACGCCGCGGGCATGAAGGTCACCACCCCTCTGGCCACTAACAGACCCGCGGCGACACACGTCAGATCCTCGCTCACGAAAGTGGCGAGTGCCAGGATGACCATGAGAAGAGAAGTCGACATGGGTGACTGCTGATTCACCAGCAGGTCGTCAAGTGCGCCCTTCGCGTTGAGCCATCCAGTGCCGCCATCCTTCGCAACGGTGACCATTGCCGGAGCCAGGAGAAGCAGCAACAGAAAGAACGGCAGTAGTCTGGTTGCTTTCCTGTGCATGGATCAGAGTCTCAGGGGCAGGGTGGCTGTGAGTGGTTCTTCTGCTTCGCATGGCGAACAACCGAAATAGCGGAATTCGATCTGTTCAGTGTCGACGATAATGTGACTGAAGCTCACGGTCCGGGCATCGTCCCGGTGCATGCAGACCGAGAAGGCGCTTCGCGAGGGCAGATGACTGGCGTGATATCCGGAAAGCCAGTCCGACGAGATCCCCCCATGTTTCGCAGCCATATGGTCAAAGAGTTTCATCCGGGCCTCAATTACCTCGTTCGTGCTGAAAGATGATGTGCTGATGGGCCGTGCAGGAAAAGAATCTTCGCCCGGAGACAGCACGCTGCCATCCCAGGACACCGTATACGCGTTCAGCTTCCGGTCCACGGCAAACAGCAGAAACGGCCGGTAGCGCTGAGCGTCTATCGCCGCGGCATTTTCCTCAACTGCCTCAATGCTGGCACTGCTTGCCATCAGAATCGGCAGACGACCCCGGCTCAGAAGATCGCGGGATGGGGAGGACTTCTCGGCTTGGTAGAAGTTCAGAACTCCGACGGTCAGTCCGAATTCGTTTGCCGCGAGCCATGTCCCGCCATGATTTCCGTCACGCGGTGCGATGAAGGAGACGCCGTCTGCTGCGTCGAGGATAGGGGCTTCAGCCGGTTTGCGCGACCGCTGCTCATCGCGATTGAAGAAGATCTCGTATCCAGACGGCCGATGGGTGCAGGTCACTGTGCACATTGCTTCTGACGTTCCGTGTACCGCAGGGTTGAGGGTGCGATGCCGAATTCGGGGGGCGTTTCGACCCCTTGGGAGTGAAGCATGTAGGCAATCAGCGCGTAATGATGCACGTCATGGCTTAGCAGAAACTGCAGCTCCCTCTTGAGCGTCGTCTCGCTCCAGTCGCGTTCATCCATGCCGCCTCCGCAGTTGACCTTGATCGTCAAACGCCGGTTCGCCTCGTCTTCGGCGAGGGTTGTCAGGCCGTCACAGACTTCATTCAGTTTTCCAATGGCGTATTCGCGGGAGACTTCAAATTCCGGATCGCGCGTCCGGTCATCATAATCCACCCGGCCCGAGGCGGCCCTCTCAAGCAAGAGCTTGTAGTGATCCCATGTGTGCCGGAAGTGGCCGCCGATGCAACTGTTGAAGCAGTCCCGGATCTTCTTTGCATAGACTACATCCGAAATGTGTTCCAGGAGATTGATTCCCTGTCGCAGTATGTTGATATTGTCCTCCGCCAGTGGGCGTTGCGTCGTCGTTGTCATATCGCTACTCCGGTCAAAACAGGTGTCAGATACTACCGTTGCCGGCCTCCAAAAGTAATCACAAAAGGAAGAGGCCGAAGCAAAATACACCGCTATCTTGGTCGTCAAGAACTTCAGATCCTTACGCCGGAAACAGAGAAATCCCAATACCGCGCAGTCCAATTACAAAGGCAAGAGCTGGCGATATCGGCGCAGCGCAGGGAAGGAACGCGCGTGAGAAAAGGGACTCTACCAAGGTGAGAAACTCAAGGGCGGATCGAACTCAGCACAGGCTGTAATTCAAACAAATGCTCTTTCTCGGCGTATTTGATCCCCGCGGTTCAATACCGCCCAGTGAGTTATACGTAGTATACAAATACGGGTCGAAAAGACAAGAAAAAGACACCCCTTGAAAGGGTTGATCGATTCAGGCGCGACAAGTCGCTTTCTATACTACCGGATAGAGGCCAAGAGGGAACCTTGTCTATCCGGGAATGCCGCTGACTTAAGACCACTTTCGGATGCGCCAGGCAAAGAAAGGCACAGCCCTGACGGGCTTAACTACGAACAATGGATGAAGTTCGCATTGTTTGTAGTCAATGCCGTAAGGCATGTCGTGGCCTTAAGTCAGCGCCATT
>JAHIZV010000168.1 GCA_018814445.1 Verrucomicrobiota bacterium
CCGGCCCCTCAAGTCGTTGATGCCCCGCGCTGCGAAAGCGCGTCTGTCTTCCCTGCCGAATTCCCCGCCATAAAACCGCGCCTGGTCGTTCAGGAAGGCGATTCAGTAAAGCGCGGAACAGTCCTTTTCTGCGACAAGAGAAACGAGGATTTCAAATTCTGCTCACCGGCCGGCGGAACCGTCAAAGCGATTACCCTGGGTCCTCGACGCGTTCTTCAGAGAATTGAAATTGAAATCGCCGAAGAAGAAGCGGTCGAGCAGTTCCCCCGCTATCAGCCCGAACAGATACTGAGACTGAGTCGAGACGACGTTCTATCCCGCCTGCTGGATACCGGCTACCTCGCACTGCTTCGCCAACGGCCCTTTTCACGGCTCCCGAATCCAGAAGCCAAACCCAAATCCATTTTTGTAAACGCGATGAATTCGGCTCCTTTCCAGCCGGATATCGCCGTTGTTATTCAGGGCGAAGAAGCCGCCTTTCAGGCCGGACTCGACGCGATGACGCGACTGACCGATGGCAAAGTGCATCTTTGTATTTCCCGCTCATCGCAACAGAACACAGCTCTCGCCGGCGCCGCGAATGTTGAAGTCCACACATTTGACGGACCCCACCCCGCGGGCAACTCGAGCATTCACATTCACAATATCGACCCCATAAGCCCCGGCGACACCGTATGGACCGTCCGCGCCGGCGATGTCATTCGAATCGGTAAACTGCTCCTGGAGGGCTCTGTTCCGGCCACGCGCGTTGTCGCTCTCGGAGGACCCGGCGTGAAGGAAACAGCCCGCAAGTACTACCGCATACGCAATGGCGCTCCTCTGGCGACCATTCTGAACGGAAACCTCGAGGAAGGAGAAC
Source organism: Verrucomicrobiota bacterium (assembly GCA_018814445.1). Taxonomy (GTDB): domain Bacteria; phylum Verrucomicrobiota; class Kiritimatiellia; order JAHIZV01; family JAHIZV01; genus JAHIZV01. The sequence continues at coordinate 860 of JAHIZV010000168.1, forward strand.
AGCGGATAATCAACGGTGACGTTCTTGCCGGCACACAGATGGCGCAGGACAGCGGCATCCATTTCTTCGGCTCCAGCATCACTGTAATTCCCGAGGGACGCGAACGGCTCTTTTTGGGCTGGATGGCCCCCGGAATGGACCGGTACAGCGACTCCCCCCTATTCCTGTCCAAATGGTTTATGCGCAGGAAGCTCTGGAATCTGCACACGAACGAGAACGGCAGTCGTCGCGCGATGGTGCTGACCGGGCTTTATGACCGGTATCTGCCCATGAGGGTCATGACCGACTACCTGATCCGGGCAATCCTTGCTCACGATACGGACGAGGCGATCAGGCTCGGTATTCTCGAAACGGACCCGGAAGACTTCGCCCTCTGCTCGTTTGTATGCCCGTCCAAGATGGACCTCATGGGCGTAGTGCGCAAAGGCCTCGACGAAATTGAAGAGGAAGGCATCTAGATGAAGTTCATGATGAACCATCTTGAGAAAATGAAACCGCTGTTCAAGCCGGGCGGTAAGCTTGAGAAGCTGTATCCCCTCTTCGAGGCGCAGGAAACCTTCATGTTCACGCCTCCGACCGTAACGAAGTCCTCACCTCACATCCGTGATGCGAACGACATGAAGCGCACGATGATCACGGTCATTTTCGCCCTGATTCCCTGCATTCTATTCGGGATGTACAACGCAGGACGCCAGCACAACATCGTTAACATGGTCCAGAACGCGACGCTGATGACCCATCTTCTGCAGGGCGCTCTGTTGGTCATGCCGATCATCATGGCCTCTTATGTCGCCGGCGGTATATGGGAAGTCCTCTTCGCAGTCGTCCGTAAGCACGAGATCAACGAAGGTTTTCTCGTAACCGGCATGCTTTTCCCCCTCACTCTTCCTCCCACGATCCCTCTTTGGCAGGTCGCCGTAGGGATTTCGTTCGGCGTCATTATCGGGAAAGAAGTCTTCGGAGGGACAGGCTTTAACGTGCTCAATCCCGCTCTCACGGCGCGAGCCTTCCTCTTCTTCGCCTATCCTCAGCAAATTTCCGGCGACTCCGTATGGACCAGTGTTGTAAAGGGCGGCGCCATCATGGACGGCTTTTCCGGTGCGACTCCCCTTGCCATCGCCGCGCAGGTACCGTCAGGCGGCAATGTGATCGAAGCTCTGCGTGAGGGCGGCTTCACATGGATGAGCATGTTTGGCGGCCTCGAAGGCGGCAGTATCGGCGAGACGGGGGTCATCCCGATTCTTATCGGCGCCGCGATTCTCATCATCACGGGCGTAGGCGCATGGCGCATCATGGCTGGCGGCGTGCTGGGCCTCTTTATCGGCAGCACGCTGATGAACTTCGTCGGAAACGCCCAGCCTGAATTCAAAGCCTTCACAATGCTGCCTTTCCACTATCATCTGGTCGTCGGCAGTTTTCTTTTCGGCATCGTCTTCATGGCGACCGATCCGGTGTCGGCCTCGGCAACCAATGCCGGCAAGTGGGTGTATGGAAGCCTGATCGGTCTCCTGACGATTGTTATCAGGGTCACGAATCCGGCCTATCCGGAAGGCGTGATGCTCTCGATCCTGTTCATGAACGTCATGGCGCCGCTCATCGATCACATTGTCGTTTCACTCCATGTCAAGCGTCGGGCAAGCTACTTGAGGAGATTCAGCCGTGCAAAAGGATGATCTCAGGATTGTAGGTTTTGCCGCCGTCGTCTGCATCGTGTGCAGTCTTGTCCTTTCGGCAACCGCCAGCATGCTGAAACAGCGCCAGGCCGAGAACGTCGAGCTGGACAGGAAGATCAACGTGCTGAAGGCCTTCGGCGTGGCGGTCGTCGGCGAAGACGGGAAGAAGATATCGAAGGATCGCGTGGACCAGTACTTCTCAGAGAACATCAGCGAGATCTACATCGCCAAGGATAGCGGCGAAGTGGTCGAGGGCATGACGCTGGCGAAGCTTCCTAAAGAAGAACTGAAGGCCAAGACGGCGGTCGAAAAGACGATGCTGCCGCTGTATCTCTGGAAAGAGGATGGCAAAGTCCGGAAGTACGCGTTTCCGATTTCAGGAATGGGTCTCTGGTCCATCCTCAACGGCTATCTCGCGCTGGACAGCGACCTCTCAACGATCGTCGGCCTGACATTCTACAAGCACGCGGAAACACCGGGCCTGGGAGGAGAGTGCTCCTCAGACTGGTTCCAGAACCAGTTCAAAGGAAAGAAAGTGTTTGAGGACGGAAAGCTACTCCAGTTCGAAGTGGCCAAAGGGAGTGCAGAGATCAAGTATCCCGGCGGCAGCGATCATGCAGTAGACGGAATCAGCGGCGCAACCATGACCGGAAACGGCATCAACAGGTTCCTCAATCGCGACCTTCAGTACTATGAGAAGTATTTCAGCAGAATCAGGGGCTAACTGACAGATGGCGAAGACAAGAGACATTCTACTCGATCCGCTGTCGGACAATAATCCGATTGCGATTCAGGTTCTGGGCATCTGCTCCGCGCTTGCCGTGACGGTGAAGATGGAGACGGCCATGGTCATGGCTTTGGCTCTCACGACCGTAGTGACGTTTTCGAACCTGATTATTTCGGTGATGCGAAAGGCTATTCCCGCCAAGATCCGCATGATCGTGGAAATGGCTGTAATTGCCTCGCTCGTGATCGTCGCCGATCAGTTCTTACAGGCCTACATGTTTGAGGTCAGTCGCCAGCTCAGCGTCTTTGTGGGACTGATAATCACCAACTGTATCGTCATGGGCCGCGCCGAGGCGTTCGCCCTGCAGAATCCGCCCGGCCCATCGTTCCTTGATGGCCTGGGGAACGGATTGGGATACAGCGCCATTCTTCTTATTGTGGCTTCGATCCGCGAGATTCTCGGGTCGGGAACGTGGTTCGGGCATGACGTATTCGCTTTTATGCCCGAGAGTTTCCACTACATGGGTAACGGTCTCGCCCTTCTGGCGCCCGGTGCCTTTATCATCATCGGGCTCATTATCTGGGCCCATCGCACGATTGTCGGAAAATTCGAGACGGACTGATGGAACTTCTTAATCTAGCTGTTAAAGCAATCTTTGTTGAGAACATCGTTCTCTCCTTCTTCCTTGGCATGTGCTCGTTTCTGGCGCTCTCGAAGAAAGTCGAGACGGCAACGGGCCTTGGAATCGCGGTAGTATTCGTCCTGACGATGACGACGCCGCTGAACTGGCTTATCCACCACTTCCTTCTCCAGGACGGCGCGCTCGCGTGGACCGGCGTTGCCTCTCTGGCGAGGCTGGATCTCTCATTCCTGAATTTCATCTGCTTCATCGCCGTGATCGCGTCCGCGGTGCAGTTGGTCGAGATGACACTCGACCGGTTTTTCCCCGCCCTTTACAACGCCCTGGGCATCTTTCTCCCGCTGATTACTGTGAACTGCTCGATTCTCGGTGGCTCGTTGTTCATGGTCGAAAGGGAGTACAATCTTTCGGAAGCGACGGTCTTCGGTTTTTCCGCGGGGTTCGGTTTCTTCCTGGCGATCGTCTCACTCTCGGCAATCCGGAAGAAACTCCGCTACTCAAACATCCCGCCGGGACTGAAGGGGCTGGGCATCACCTTCATAATGACCGGCCTGATGTCGATCGGTTTCCTCTGTTTCTCGGGTATCAGTCTTTAGGTAAGAACGATGGATGTTGTCTATATTCTGACGAGCGTGGCCGTGTTCACCGGGGTTATTCTTTTCCTCGTGGTCTGCCTCATGATCGCGGCAAAGAAACTCACCCCCAGCGGGGCGGTCACCATCGACATCAACGACGGCAAGAAAACGCTGAAGATCCAGCCCGGCACCACGCTTCTGTCGGCGCTGTCCAGCCAGGACGTGTTCCTTCCCTCGGCCTGCGGCGGAGGCGGCACATGCGCGATGTGCAGATGTCACGTACTGGAAGGCGGAGGCGAGATTCTCCCCACCGAGACCGGCTACATATCCAAAGCCCAGGCCAAAGAGGGCATGCGGCTGGGATGTCAGGTCAAAGTGAAGAACGATATGAAGATCGTTGTCCCGGAAGAAGTCCTTGAGATCAAGAAGTTCGAGGGAACCGTGCGGTCGAACGGAAACGTCGCGACGTTCATCAAGGAATTTGCCGTGGACCTCCCGCCGGGCGTCAATCTCGATTTCAGAGCCGGCGGCTATATTCAGATCGATATTCCCGAATATGAGCTTTCGTACTCGGAGTTTGAGGTCGACGAAGAGTACAGGGATGCGTGGGACGCTTACAAGCTGTGGGACATCAAAGCAAAGAACGATGAGCCCTGCTTCAGAGCGTATTCGATGGCAAACCATCCCGCCGAAGGCAACATGGTCATGCTCAATGTGCGCATCGCGACCCCGCCACCCAACATGGACGTGCCTCCGGGCATCGCGTCGAGTTACATCTTCAACTGCAAGCCGGGCGACAAGGTGTGGATCAGCGGGCCATACGGTGAGTTCTTTGCCAAGGACACGGACCGCGAGATGGTCTACATCGGCGGCGGCGCAGGCATGGCCCCGATGCGCAGTCACATCTTCGACCTTCTCGACACAAAGCGAAGTTCGCGAAAGATCAGCTTCTGGTACGGCGCGCGCTCGATGCGCGAGATGTTCTACCAGGAGCACTTCGAGAAACTGGCGAAGGAGTTCCCCAACTTCTCATTCAATATCGCCCTCAGCGAACCGGTCCCCGAGGACAATTGGACGGGCCCCACAGGCTTCATCCACAGCGTTGTCTACGAGAACTACCTGAAGAATCATCCTGATCCTTCCGAGATTGAGTACTACCTCTGCGGGCCGCCGCCGATGATCGCGGCGGTCAACAAGATGCTCTACGATCTTGGCGTCGAAAAAGAGATGATCGCGTACGATGAGTTCTAGCCTGCATCTTCTCCGTCGCGACCCCTGGACCTGCTGTTACGATTAAGATACTGCTTACTTGATACTTGTGGCGCACCTCATCCAACCCAGGCCTCTGAATCTGCGCAAAACCGTCCTCGTCGGCGGCGTGGTTCTTCTGGCCATCGCTCTCAGTTACTGCCCGCGCGACTCCGGCTCATCGGCTCTTGTATGGCGCGGGGGCACGATGGGAACTGCATACTCGGTCAAAGCTGCCCATTCTGATATCTCTGAGGACACGTATGGTGAAATCAGCCGCGAGATAGATGCCTATCTGACGGAAATCAACCGCCAGATGTCCACGTACATTCCCGACAGCGAGATCAATGCATTCAACAGGTCCGAATCCGGTCTGACGCTTTCCACCTCCTTTGTCTTCGTGGTTCGGGCCGCACTGGATCTGGCCGCCGCGACAGGCGGCGCCTTTGATCCAACGGTCGCCCCTCTCGTGGACGCATGGGGATTCGGCCCGGACGGGAAACGTCTCGAACCCGGTGATGCTGAGCTGAACGGAATCATGCGGAGAGTCGGCTTCTCTCACATCCGAGTCGTTTCCGATGTGGAAATAGGCAAAGACATGGCCGAAGTCAGCCTCGATCTCAACGCTATCGCGAAGGGCTATGCGGTCGATGGGATTGCGGGCATTCTCTCAAGCCATGGTCTAAGCAACCACCTCGTCGAAATCGGAGGTGAAGTCCGAGTACACGGGTCCAACTCGAAGGGCTCTGCGTGGACGCTTGGAATAGACGCTCCCATCGAGAACTCGATTCCGGGACAATCGTTGTGGGGCTTCGTCCAACTGAGCAACGCTGCTTTAGCTACGTCCGGTGGTTACAGAAATCTCTACAAAGACAACACGGGTGCGGTCAGGGCCCATATTATCGACCCGAGAACGGGACAGCCCGCGGACCATTCTGTTGCCAGCGTGTCCGTCATGGCCCGCACATGCTTCGAGGCCGATGCGATGGCCACGGCACTTTACGTTATGGGCGCCGGCGAAGGTCTTGAATGGGTTGAGTCAAAAAGCGGAGTTGAAGCCCTGTTTATCGTGCGGAGGCCTGATGGAAGCATGCAGGAAGTGCCCTCATCCGGTTTCGTTGCGTCGGGCCTCTACCGACGATTCAAGTAGCCGCCGGCGAAAGGTTCCGGCTGAGGTAAGATTCGTCCTCGGGCGCCGTTCTGTCTTGTCGGCAAGGCCACATCTTCGTAGGCTTCACCGAACAGCAGAAACAGAGAACCAGAGGATTAGCGTGGCCATAGAAAAGGCATATCAAGGTTTCATATTCGCTTATGAACTGACCGCCAATCATCTGAGTCTGAAACTGCTGAGACTCATCCGGCTGGGTCGTATCGACTTGAGTAAAGTCGCGTTCATGCGCTCGGCTTCCGCGAAGGAGGCAATCACTGCCCGCTTCTCGCTATTCGCCCGCCGCTGGCCGAGCGGACAGACGGGACTGGCCCCCGCCTATCTGATAGAAACTCAGAACGGCAAACAGGTAGTTGTCAGGCTCAAACCGGGATTTCACTACAGGGTCCGTTCAGTCATAGGAAGACACCTTGAAGAACAGCGAGCGGCCCGAGACCGCCTCCCCATAGCGGAATTCGGAAAGACGAGAACGGTCATTCCGAAGAAGAAGCCGGGGAATCTTCTTCTGGACAAGACGGACACCTGATCGTTTCTCCCTTGTACTCGATCTTACCGCATCCGCAGGAGGTGAAGGTTTTACCTTTAACGATCGCGCCCACGGCCATAATCAGAATACAAATCGCGACTACGCCGGTCACGATGCCCAGGAGAAATAGAAAGCTCATGTCCGCAAGATAACTCCTCCCCCCGCCCTGTCAACTCCCGACCTTCCAACAGTCGTTTCCTTCGGTGTTCGATGTTCGATTAGACAATGCCTGGATCCTGACGGACTGGGTTGTTTGTTGCTTGTTGAGAGTTTCTGCACCTCCATTCTCCCATTCCCTCCTCCGGCCCACTTTCTCACACCCCCACACGCCCGCACTCCCACACCAATCGCCGCGGAGCGGCGATTTCCCCTTGCATCATATGCGTGCTTCCATAGAGTTAACACCCTCATGGACAAGTGGATTAGAAACGGAATTATTTATCAGATCAACCTCCGGTCGCTGGCGGCGCGGGAGCCTCGTAATGCTATTGAGGCGACATGGGAGGAGGAGAATCAGGTCTCTCCCCTTGCCTATGTAACAGAGCATCTGCACGTTATCAAAGGGCTCGGAGTCAACGTCCTGCATCTGATGCCGCCCTACCCCATGGGCATGGAAGATCGCAAGGGCATCGGTTCCCCTTACGCTTCGCGCGACTACTTTGCCGTCGAACCGGAATACGGAACGATGGATGAGATGAAAGCGTTTGTCCGCCGCGCTCACGAGTTGGGTTTTCATGTGATCATCGGTATGGTGCCGAACCACAGCAGTCGCGACAACGTTTGGACGCGCGAGCACCCCGACTACTATGTGCAGGATAGTCACGGCAAGCCGGTCTATGACCTCGACTGGAGCGACACGGCGAAGTTCGACTACAGAAATCCGGCGCTCCGCGCGGCGATGATCGAAGTCTATGATTTCTGGATTGGCCTGCTTGGCGCTGATGAGAACGGGGTGCTGCAGGGCGTCGACGGATTCCGCATCGACATGGCCCACTTCATCAACGATCCGTCTTTCTGGGACGAAGCCCTGGATGAACTTCGTTCGCGCCATCAGGATCGCGAGATTCTTTTTCTCGCCGAATGTTATGGCATGAAGAACAATCTGGGTCTCTTCCGGCGCGGCATGACCGCCACATACGACGACGAGTTCTACAAGATCTGCGAGTACTTCTATGGTCTTGATGAGACGTTCACAACGAACATTCTTCGCCCTGCCAGAGATGCATCGCACAATCATGATTTCAGAGATAAGTATCAAGCCTTCAAGCATCACGGCATCGCCGGAGCGGTCGAACGCGACTTCCTGGACTATGAAGACGCGTATAAACAGGCGGACAGTTATTACGGACTGGTGGCCCGGTATACCGATAACCACGACGAGAGCCGCGGTCTCTACCGGTTCGGCCAGGGCGCCGTGGAAGCGATGATGCGGCTGGTTTTTCTCTCTCCGCACACTCTCCCCTTCATGCTCACCGGACAGGAGTTCGGCGCGATGAACCGTCCTTCCATCCACGAACGGCTTCAACCATGTGACAAAGGCCGCCGCATCAGAAAAGGCCGCAAGATCGTCTATCAGGAAGGCGTCGAAATTGAAGGCAACGTCTTCGCCCGGGGTATTGAGGCGCGGCGGACCTGGTACAGCTTCTACCAGGGCCTGATCAATCTGCGACTTTCCCAGCCGGCGCTGATTCGCGGCGAATTCAGCATCCTTGATGTGGGCGAACACTGCAGAGAGAAGAAGCGAAACATCGTTGCCTTCTCCAGAACGTATGAAGGAGTCATCCTTCATTGTGCCGTCAATCTGGGTCCGGACAGCCGGCGGATGACGCGGGCGGGTTTGTTCTCCGGCGAGTTTCTCTATGGGGCGCTGGACGGAAACTCACTGCGTGCATTCAGTGCTGTTGTTGTCAGGCACCATTAGGAATCGGCGAAGTCTACCGACTCAACGGGCTTTCCGTTTCGATTTCGTCAACGAAGTTCCCCAACTGCTCACCACTCCCAGCCTCGACATTCGCGGACGTCCTCTTCTCCGTCGTGTTTTTCACGTAGAGCATCATAAGCAAGGACGTCAACAGCCAGGCGAAGGCCAGAATCGTGATGACAACCGCGGCGATCAGTCGGCGTTTGCTCCCGCTCTTCCGGGGTCGCGGTTCCGGCAGACCGGATGAATCCTTTCCAGCCCCAATCGATTCCGGCTCTGACTTCCACACATCCGAGCGCGATCGTCGTTGAAACTTACCGCTCTCTTCATCGTATACAAGATACCCGCCACCCATAATACACTCGATCCTTCAGACTAACGTGGACTGATGTCGCCAGACAAAAAGGATATTCCCAGGACATCGGCATGTTTAACCTTTTGTCTACTCTGCCGCCTTCTTTTTCCATCTTCCCGGCAGGCAGACGTCAAAAAGGCATACATACATTATTGTTATATTGCGCTGAAATCTACGACATTATTGAAACTTCTTTGCCGATGTTTGATGGATGCCGTTCTTTTCGAAAAACATATCACTCTCTATATTAGGTACTTATGTTTTCCCCCTCTACTCACCCCCCTTTTTGGCATACCGATTGCTATTTCTTTTCGACTCCCATTCATGTATGGGTTTGCGTGTGATTTGTGTATTGTGTTTTCTCCCTTGTAAGGAGCGAACAAAAGAGGTGAACCAGAGATCGCGCGCCTTTCGAGATCGACGGAGATATCGATTGGGCCCGCGAAACGGAAGGAAGAGATGATGAAATCAAACAGTGCAAGGCAGGCCGCGATATCGGCCGTGACATCTTATAAACCGCAGACTCCGCCCTTGAACTTTCTCGACACTCCGGCGAAGGATATCTTCGGCGCGAATGTCTTCGGCAACGCCATAATGCGTGAGCGTCTGCCCAAGGCGGTTTACAAAGCCGTTCAGGCAACGATCAATAAGGGAACAAAACTTGATCCGATTGTCGCCGACGCTGTCGCGACGGCAATGAAGGACTGGGCTATCGAAAAAGGCGCAACGCACTATGCGCACGTGTTCTTCCCGCTGACGGGGCAGACGGCCGAGAAGCACGACAGCTTCCTTTCGCCTGACGGAAAGGGCGGAGCCATCGCGGAATTCAGCGGCGCGCAGCTTATCCAGGGCGAACCGGATGCATCCAGTTTTCCCTCGGGCGGCATCCGCGTAACTTTTGAAGCGCGCGGCTACACGGCGTGGGACGTCACAAGTCCGGCGTACATTCTTGAGAATCCGAACGGAACAACGCTTTGTATTCCGACGGCTTTCTGCTCGTGGACCGGCGAGGCCCTCGACAAAAAGACACCGCTCCTCCGTTCCATGCAGGCGTTGAACAAACAGGCGCAGCGCGTGCTGAAGCTGTTCGGACACAATGACCCGGACATGGTTTTCGCCACGGCCGGACCGGAACAGGAGTACTTCCTGATCGACCGCAACTTCTACTACGCGCGTCCTGACCTGACGATCGCGGGCCGCACGCTCTTCGGCGCAGAGCCCCCGAAAGGGCAGGAGTTCGAAGATCAGTACTTCGGCGCAATTCCCGAGCGCGTGCTCGCGTGCATGCTCGAAGTGGAGCGCGAACTCTTCAAGCTGGGCGTTCCGGTCAAGACCCGTCACAACGAGGTGGCTCCGAGCCAGTATGAGATCGCGCCCGTCTATGAGAACGCGAACGTCGCCGCCGATCATCAGCAGCTCGTCATGCTTACGCTTCAGCGCGTCGCGCAGAAGTACGGGCTGGCCTGCCTTCTGCACGAGAAACCGTTCGCCGGCATCAACGGTTCCGGCAAGCATCTGAACTGGTCATTGGCCACGGAATCGATGAACCTGCTGGAGCCGGGCGACACCCCGCACGACAACATGCAGTTCCTCGTCTTCTGCGCCGCGGTAATGCGTGCGGTTCACCTGAATGCCGTATTGCTGCGCGCATCAGTGGCCAACGCAAGCAACGACCATCGCCTGGGCGCGAACGAAGCACCGCCGGCGATCATCTCGATCTTCCTCGGTGAGCAGCTCACGGACATTTTCGAGCAGATCGAGAAGGGTGGAGTCAAGTCCTCCAAGAGCCCGGGCAAGCTGACGGTTGGTGTCGATACACTGCCTCCCCTTCCCCGCCATGCCGGAGACCGCAACAGGACGAGCCCGTTTGCCTTTACCGGCAACCGGTTCGAATTCCGCGCTGTCGGGTCCACACAGTCGATCGCCGGTCCGCTCGTGATCCTCAACACGATCGTGGCGGACAGCCTCGACTACGTCGCCTCCGAGATCGAGAAAACCACGAAGGGCGATGCGAGCAAGCTCAATGCCGCAGTGCAGAAGGTGCTTCAGCAGATTATGAAAGAGCACAAGGTGATTATCTTCAACGGCGACAACTACTCCGAGGCGTGGCACAAGGAAGCCGAAAAGCGCGGCCTGCCGAACCTCCGCGACAGCGTGGACTCGCATGCCGCAGTCACCGGCGCCGACTTCGTGAAGCTCTTCGCCAAGTTCAAGGTGCTGTCGAAACGCGAGCTTGCCAGCCGCCAGGACATCTACCTGGAGCGTTACTGCAAAGATATCGCTACGGAAGGCAAGCTCACGTTGAGCGTCGCCCGGAAGACGATACTCCCTGCGGCTTACCGCTATCAGCACGAGCTGGCTCTCACTGCGGGCGCGGTGAAAGCCGCGGGCGTTGAGACCGACACGGATACGCTTGCGAAAGTCTCAAAACTTGTCGACGGCCTCGAAGGGGCTCTGGACAACCTCGAAAAGGCTCTGAGCCACGAAGCGTCAGGATCCACGCTCAAGCACGCGAAGCACTTCCGCGATGAAGTGTTTCCCGCGATGAATGCGGTTCGCGGAGTTGCGGATAAGCTGGAAACACTGGTCTCCGACGATCTGTGGCCGCTGCCGTCGTATCAGGAAATGCTGTTCATCAAGTAGTCCTGAGTAGATTCACAGCCAAGTGCGGGCCCGCAGTTCTGCGGGCCCGTCTTCTTTAACACTTTAACATCTGTCTCGTCCGGGAAGTCCCGGTCCTCACGGTCTCGTGCCCTGAGATGCTTCACCCTTGCCGACGTCGAAGTGATCCAGCGTGCATCACAACACTGGATTGCCCCGCGCCAGCCCCTCTCGCACAGCCACGGCATGATATGTTCAAAACAAGATTGTAGTCCGATAAAACACGGATTACATTTTTGTTAGATGAGTTCTATGCGCATAGCTTTAGCCCAGATCAACCTGTCGGTCGGGAACCTGGAAGCCAACCGGGAGCTGATAGTCCGCCACGCCCATCGGGCCGCGCAGGCAGGCGCTTCGGTGATTGCTTTTCCCGAACTGTCTCTTTCCGGGTATCCCCCGGAAGATCTGATCCTGAAGCCTCATTTCATTTCTGACTGTGCCCGTCAGTTCGACTTCCTCGCCGACGAACTCCCCGGGGAATGCGTTGTAATCATTGGGTCTCCGCTCAAGACGGCCAGCGGTGTCGCAAACGCGGCCCTGGTTTTCTCCGGTGGGTCTCTCGTAGCTGAGTACAAGAAGATAATGCTTCCCAACTATGGCGTCTTTGATGAACAGAGGGTTTTTATCAGGGGGCGCGAAGCGGTCGCCCTGGATGTCAACGGTTTGCGTATCGGACTTCATATCTGCGAGGACTCATGGCTGCTGGACACCGAGGCTACAGCTCCGCTTCTGGAGTCGGGAGTAGATCTCCTGCTCAACCTCTCGGCCTCCCCCTTCCACCGGGGAAAACTCAAGCAGCGCGAAAGCGTCCTCCGAGAGACTGCAGCTCATCTCCGCACCTCTATCGCGTACTGCAACCTCGTAGGCGGGCAGGACGAACTTGTCTTCGATGGTGGCAGCATGTTGATCGGCGCCCACGGCGAGGTGATATTTCGCGCGCGTCAGTGCAAGGAGGAGATTCTTCTGGTCGATGTCCCTCCGCCTTCCGGGAAGCACATGCCCGCGGATCAAGTCCGGGGAGTCAAGATCGTCAGCATCGATCTTCCCGAACCTCAATCCGCCGGCGAGATCGAAGATCCTGACGAGGACTGCCCGGTCATGCTGAACTCCCTGGCGCCGCCGATGGATACCCTCGGCGAAGTGTATCATGCTCTGGAACTCGGTTTGCGGGACTATGTCGATAAGAACGGATTCAAGAAATGCATTATCGCGGTCAGCGGGGGAATAGACTCCGCTCTGGTCACGGCCCTGGCCGTTGACGCGCTCGGAGCAGACAGAGTGGCGGGCGTCACCATGCCGTCACAATACACTTCTGACGGCACACTTACCGACGCACAAATGCTCGCGCAGAATCTCGGCATCGAGTTTCATACTGTGGCCATCCGGGAGCTTTATGATGCTTACATTGAGCACCTGTCTCCCCTATGGAGCAGTCGCGAACCGGACATCACCGAAGAGAACCTGCAGGCCCGCATTCGCGGCGGCATCGTCATGGCCCTCTCCAATAAGTTCGGGTGGTTGGTCCTTTCGACCGGAAACAAGAGCGAGATGGCAACGGGCTACTGCACGCTTTACGGCGACATGGTCGGAGGATTTGCCGTTATCAAGGATGTTCCCAAGACACTCGTGTTCGAGCTGTGCAGATGGAGAAACAGACAGGGAGAGCAGCCGGTCATTCCCCCTTCGACGATCGACCGGCCGCCGTCCGCCGAACTGCGTCCGGACCAGCGTGATACGGACAGCCTGCCAGCCTACGATCAGCTCGACCCCATCCTCGAGCGCTACATAGAACGAGACATGGGCATCGATGCGATCATCGCCGACGGGTTCGATGCCGCTACTGTCAAACGCGTCGTCCGCCTGGTCGATCTCAACGAATACAAACGCAGACAGGGACCCCCCGGAATCAAGATCACCCCGAAAGCATTCGGCCGCGACCGCCGCATGCCCATCACGAATCAGTACCGGGACCGGGCGTAGCAGCAAGGAGAAGAACAATGGCCAGAACCACAGATGATCCCAGTCGCAGAATCAACGAGTTGAAACTTCTCTACGAAGTAAGCCGCCTTCTTGATGAAAGCCTGGACATGCGCGATGTAGTCAGTCCCGTACTTGAGGCCCTCGCGGAACACATGAATATGCAGTACGCAACGCTCGCGCTTTTCAACCGGCAGACCAATGACATTCTCATCGAAGCCGCGCACGGCCTTTCACCGAAACAGCAGCGCAGTGCGCGCTACAAGCTGGGCGAAGGCGTAACCGGACAGGTGATCCTCACCGGCGAACCGATGATCATCGAGAGAACCAGCGAGTCTCCGCTGTTCCTTGATAAAACCCAGAGAGGCAAGAGAGCCGACACGTCTTTCCTGTGCGTTCCAATCAAAGTCGGCAACGAGGTGGCGGGAGCTCTGAGCGTCGACAGGCCGTACTCTGAAGCTGCTAACCTCCAGAACGACCTCCGGGTTCTTACCATCGTCGCCTCCATGACCGCGCAGGCAGTGAAACTCCGGCGTGCCGCGCAGGAAGAACGCGAGCGGCTCGAAGCCGAAAACGAAAGGCTGAGAGCAGAGCTGAAAGACCGCTTCCGCCCGTCGAACATTATCGGGAACTCTCATGAAATGCAGATCGTCTACGACCAGATCGCGCAGGTTTCCAAGAGTCCCGCCAATGTTCTCATTCTTGGTGAAACGGGAACAGGCAAAGAACTTGTCGCTCACGCGATTCACTACAACAGCGACAGGGCGGACCAGCCATTCATAACAGCCCACTGCGCCGCTCTGCCGGAATCCGTGATCGAAAGCGAACTGTTCGGACACGTCAAAGGCGCGTTCACAGGAGCAACGGCTGACCGCAAGGGACGTTTTGAACTCGCACACGGCGGAACGCTTTTTCTGGATGAGATCGGAGATATTCCCCCGTCTATTCAGATCAAACTCCTTCGAGTGCTTCAGCAGAGAGAATTTGAGCGGGTCGGCGGAACTAAAACCATCAAGGTAAATGTCCGGCTCGTCACGGCCACAAATCGCGACCTTCAAACGATGGCGGCGGATGGCAGATTCCGCGAGGACCTGTTCTATCGACTCAATGTATTCCCAATATACGTGCCTGCACTGCGGAAAAGGAAAGCGGACATCGTCCAACTCGCCGATTACTTTCTCGAGCAATACTCCCGCGCCGGCGGTAAGCAGATTCGCCGGCTCTCCAGCGCCGCCATCGACATGCTGATGTCCTACCACTGGCCCGGCAACGTGAGGGAACTTGAAAACTGCATCGAGCGCGCCGTGGTGGTGGCTGAAGGAGACGTCGTTCACCCCCATCATCTTCCCCCCACCCTTCAGACCGCCGAAGCCAGCGGTACAGCTGCCAGCGGAGACCTTAAGGGCCTGGTTGAGGCCTACGAGCGTGATCTGATTACCGACGCGCTGAAGTCGACGCGTGGCAATGTCGCCAGCGCCGCCAGGTCTCTATCCACCACGCAGAGGATCCTCGGCTACAAGATACGGAAGTACGATGTTGAGCCGAAGAAGTATGCTACATAATTGTAGTGACCTTCTTCGATTATTACATATCTGTATTCTATAAAATAGCTAATTACAATCATGTATAATTAGCTGTTTTTTTATCTCGCTGTATATCAGCGACTTACAGAATACCCCTCGGAACTGCCCCGGACTTGGCATCCCCTATGCTATTCCCTCGCTGGTTCGTCGCATGGTGCGGCGGCACTGGTTGTGGAAGGAGAATAGTATGAAGACGAAAAGTTGGTTGGCAGCCTTGCTCCTGGGAATAGGTGTCATGGCGGTCTTCGCTCCGTCGGTACTGGCGCAGGAAGCTGATGCGGGTACTGCATTGACGGCTGAGGTCGTCCAGAACGAGGGATCATATGCGATCGACAATATGTTCCTGTTTCTGGCGGCCGTGCTGGTCATCTTTATGCAGCCCGGGTTTGCGATGCTTGAGGCGGGACTCAATGGCGCGAAGAATACGGTGAACATTCTTTTTAAGAATGTCATGGATCTGTGCATGGGCGTGTTGCTGTATTTCATTGTCGGCTACGGCTTGATGTACGGAACGTCGCACTTGGGAGGATGGTTCGGCTGGGGCGGTTTCGGAGTGAGCTCTGTGGCCCCTGACGCGGCGGCAGGTGCACTGCATCCGCAGGTTGACTGGCTCTTCCAGGTGGCCTTTGCGGCGACCGCCGCAACGATCGTGTCCGGCGCGGTTGCCGGAAGGATGAAGTTCGTGTCGTACCTGATCTACAGCGCGGTCATCACGGGCCTTATCTACCCTATCAGCGGCTTCTGGAAATGGGGCGGCGGCTGGCTTGACGCGATGGGATTCTATGACTTTGCGGGATCCCTGGTCGTTCACGCGGTCGGCGGCTTTGCCGGCCTTGCCGGGGCAATCGTTCTCGGTCCGAGAATTGGACGTTTCGCTGCGGATGGAACGCCAAAGGCCATGCCGGGACATAATCTGGCCCTGTCGGCCCTCGGTGTATTCATCCTTTGGGTCGGTTGGTACGGGTTCAACCCGGGCAGTCAGCTCGCCATCGCGGGCGCGGATAACACGAACGTGGTCATGCTGATTGCAGCAAATACTACGCTCGCGGCGGCGGCAGGCGGAGTGTTTGCCATGCTGACCACCTGGATACTCCACAAGAAGCCGGACCTCACGATGGCACTGAACGGCATCCTGGCCGGCTTGGTGGGCATTACGGCTAACTGTGATTCCGTAACAAACGTTGAAGCCATCGTGATCGGCATCGTTGCCGGTATCCTGGTCGTCCTCGGCGTGAAATTGCTGGATAAGATGCGTATTGACGACCCCGTCGGCGCATGGCCGGTTCATGGCCTCTGCGGCGTGTGGGGCGGTCTGGCCACCTGGATATTCGGCGGACACCCGATGGTTGCCCAGATTGTCGGCTCCGTCGTGATCCCCGTATGGGCCTTCGTCACGATGTTCATCCTCTTCAAGTTGCTGAAGGCATTTGGCATGCTGCGCGTGTCTCCCGCGGAAGAACTGCGCGGGCTCGATATCGGCGAACATGGCGAAGAGGCCTATAGCGGATTCCAGTTCTTCACCACGCAGTGATTAAGGTCACGAAGAAACGCTGAAGGAGAAATGAAATGAAACTGATTATTGCATACATACAGCCTGAGAAGCTGAACGCGGTGAAACAGGCGTTGTACGAGAAAGAGATTCTGAAGCTCTCGGTCACCAACGCGCTGGGCTGCGGTCAGCAGGGCGGTTATCACGAGTCCTATCGCGGCGTGGATGTCGAAGTGAATCTTCTGAAGAAGGTCCGCCTCGAGA